>NZ_JBFUHN010000007.1:0-136913 GCF_056402375.1 Variovorax sp. P4_B10
GGGTACCTTGCTCCGCGAATGTCCCCCGGCGCGGCCTAGGGCCGCAKGCCTCCTCCTTTATTTCGCTGCGCAAGGCACCCCATCGGCGTGATCGCTCAGAGCACTGGTTGATCGGCCAGCACGASRRCMGCGCCCATCGTGCACAGGGCATCGGGTGCTCCCCGCAGCGAAATAAAGGAGGAGCGAAGCGGGGGACATTCGCGGAGGGGAGTACCCGGTGCCCTGTGCACGCGCCCCGAACAAAAGCACCCGAAAACAAAACACCCCGTCTTCGCGCACTCAAGCCATCCGCAGTGGAGTACCTGAAATGAATGCAACCGCCACCCCCCCCACGCCGCCGATGCCCACAGGCGGGTTCTTCACCCAGCTGCGGCGCTCCACGGCCTTCCTTCCACTGGTCGGTCTGGTCGCCATCTCGGTCTTCATGATCGTCGCGACCGACAACTTCCTGTCCTGGGGAAACCTGCAGAACATCGCGCTGCAGTCGTCGATCAACGCGATCATCGCGGTGGGCATGACGGCCGCGATCCTCACCGGTGGCATCGATCTCTCGGTGGGCGCGGTGGTGGCGCTCTCGGGCACGCTGGCCTCGGGAATGATGGTGCAATTCGGGTTGCCGCCCGTGCTCGCTGTGCCGGTGGGGCTGGCTGTCGGCGTCGTGATCGGCCTCTTCAATGGTTACTGCGTGGCCTACCTGCGCATGCCGCCGATCATCGTGACGCTGGCCACGATGGGCATTGCGCGCGGCATCGCGCTGATCTACACCGGGGGCTATCCGATCGACGGGTTGCCCGACTCGTTCGCCTTCCTCGGCGGCAGCGTGCTCGCGGGCGTCAAGGTGCCGATCCTGATCATGCTGGCCACCTACCTCGTGGCCTATGTGCTGCTCAACATGGCGCCGTTCGGCCGCTATGTGTATGCGATCGGCGGCAACGAGGAAGCGACGCGGCTCTCCGGCGTGCGCGTGTCGCGCTACAAGCTGCTGGTGTATGCGCTCAGCGGTCTTACCGCGGCCATTGCGGGCATCGTGCAGGCGGCACGCGTCACGAGCGGCCAGCCCGGTGTGGGCGTGGGCTTCGAGCTCGACGCGATCGCTGCAGTAGTGATGGGTGGCACGTCCATCGCCGGTGGCCGCGGCGCCATCGTCGGCACGCTGGTCGGTGCGCTGCTGCTCGGCGTGCTGAACAACGGCCTCAACATGATCGGTGTGTCGCCGTACCTGCAACTGATCATCAAGGGCGGGATCGTCCTGCTCGCGATCTTCATCAGCCGCGAGGCAAAGCGCTAATCCCCGTCTTGCTCCTTCCCCCTCCGGGGGAAGGTTGGGATGGGGGCAGGCGGAGCGTGCCCAGTGGTCACGCCGCTTGCCCCCACCCCTGCCCTCCCCCGGAAGGGGAGGGAGCCCAAACCCAACAACCTCTCTGACCTCAAGGAACCCATGTCTTATCAAAAGCTACAGCCCGGCGCATCGGGCCTCGCCGCCATGCAAGCCGTCGTCTGCCACGGCCCCAAGGACTACCGCCTCGAAACCGTGCCGATGCCGGTCATCGGCCCCAACGAGCTGCTGATCTCCATCGCGGCCTGCGGCATCTGCGCCTCCGACTGCAAGTGCCACTCGGGCGCGAAGATGTTCTGGGGCGGCGACGGCCAACCTTCGTGGGTCAAGGCGCCGGTGATCCCGGGCCATGAGTTCTTCGGGTACGTCGAAGCGCTCGGCGAGGGCGCGGCCGCGCACTTCGGCGTGGAGAAAGGCGACCGCGTGATCGCCGAGCAGATCGTGCCCTGCGGCAAGTGCCGCTTCTGCAACTCGGGCAAGTACTGGATGTGCGAGGTGCACAACATCTTCGGCTTCCAGCGCATCGTGGCCGATGGCGGCATGGCCGACTGCATGCGGCTGCCGCCGACCTCGCGCGTGCACAGGATCCCCGACGGCATCTCGCTCGAAGACGCCGCCATCATCGAGCCGCTCTCGTGCGCGATCCACACGGTGAACCGCGGCGACATCCAGTTCGACGACGTGGTGGTGATCGCGGGCGCCGGCCCGCTCGGCCTGATGATGGTGCAGGCCGCGCGCCTGAAGACGCCGAAGAAGCTGATCGTGATCGACCTCGTGCCCGAGCGCCTCGCACTCGCCAAACAGTTCGGCGCCGACGTGACGATCAACCCCAGGACCGAGAACGCCGACGCCATCGTCAAGGCCCTGACCGAAGGCTACGGCTGCGACGTGTACATCGAGACCACCGGCGCGCCCATCGGCGTGACGCAGGGGCTGGAGATGATCCGCAAGCTCGGTCGTTTCGTCGAATTCAGCGTGTTCGGTTCGGAGACAAGCGCCGACTGGTCGATCATCGGCGACCGCAAGGAGCTCGACGTGCGCGGCGCGCACCTGGGTCCCTACTGCTACCCGATTGCCATCGACCTGCTGGCGCGCGGGCTCGTCACCTCGAAGGGCATCGTGACGCACGACTTTCCGCTGACCGAATGGGAGCGCGCCTTCGCGCTGGCAAACTCGCTCGATTCCATCAAGGTGCTGCTCAAGCCGCAGCCACGCACAACACCATGAAATACGTGATCGGCGTCGACATCGGCACGCAGAGCACCAAGTGCCTGCTGGTCGGCATCGACGGCAAGGTGCATTCGCACAGCAGCGTGGCCTACCAGCCCGAAACGCCGAAGCCGCTGTGGGCGCAGCAGGCCTCTGCGGTGTGGTTCGACGCGGTGTGCGAGAGCGTGCGCGCCTGCGTGGCGAAGAGCGGTGTCGCACCATCGGACATCGCGGCGATGTGCGTGAGCAGCCTCTACGGCGGTGCGGGCATCCCGGTGGATGGCGCGATGCGGCCGCTGCACCCCTGCCTGATCTGGATGGACCGTCGCGCCACCGCCGAGGTCGATGCGGTGAACGCGAACGTCGACGTGGCACGGCTGCAGGCGATCACCGGCAATGGCGTCGACAGCTACCACGGCTTCACCAAGATGCTGTGGATCCGCGAGCACCTGCCCGAGGTCTGGGCGAAGACACGCTACTTCCTGCCGCCCAACAGCTACGTCAACTGGCGGCTGACCGGCGAACTGGCGGTCGACCACAGCTCGGCCGGGAACATCGGCGGCGTGTACGACGCCGCACGGCGCGGCTGGTCCCCTGAGGCGCTCGGCATGCTGGGCATCCCGGCGCACATGATGCCGCCGCGCCTGGTCGAAGCTAGCGACGTGGTCGGAGGGCTCCGCGCCGAATGGGCCGCGAAGCTCGGTCTCTGCGAAGGCATGCCGTTGATGGCGGGCGGTGTCGACGCGGCCGTGGCCACCTTCTGCGCGGGCGTCACCGGCAGCGGCGACCATGTGGCGATGATCGGCACCAGCATGTGCTGGGGCTTCGTGAGCCCATCGGTGGATGCGCGCCACGGGCTCGTCACGATGCCGCACGTCTACCGCGGCGCAGACCGGAGCTATGTATTCGGTGGCGCGATCACCGCGGGCGCAGCGGTCACCTGGTTTCGCGAAGCCTTCTGCCAGGCCGAAGTGGCCGAGGCCGCCCGCACCGGCGAAGACGCGCATGCGCTGATCGAGCGCAAGGCCGTCGACGTACCGCCGGGCGCGGAGGGCCTGGTCTTCCTGCCCTACCTGATGGGTGAGCGCAGCCCGATCTGGGACGCGCAGGCCAAGGGCGCCTTCATCGGTCTCTCGCTCGCGCACAGCCGCGCCCACCTCTACCGCGCAGTGCTCGAAGGCGTGAGCTTCGCGCTGCAGCACAACATCGAGGCCGGCCGGCAAAGCGGCCAGCCGCTGGACGACCGGCTGATCGTGGTCGGCGGCGCGGCGCATTCGGACCTGTGGATGCAGATCGTGGCGGACGTCACGGGCTACCGGGTGTTCACCATCGAGGAAGAGGTCGAAGCGGCCCTCGGTGCGGCGATGCTCGCGGCGCTCGGCGCGGGGCTGGTCGATGCGGCGACCGCCGAGCGCGGCTGGGTCACGCTGGTGGAGCGCGCGCGGCCGGAGCCTGCGGCGCAAGCCGTGTACCGCGAGCGCTTCGAAATCTACAAGTCCCTTTACCCTGCGTTGCGCGATGCGATGCATCGACTGAAATGAACCCTTGCTTTTCGATTCGTCGCGTTGTGGGTCATTCAGGGCGCGCTCACGCCGACGGTGTGCTCTGCTCCGCGAATGTCCCCCGGCGCGGCCTAAGGCCGCATGCCTCCTCCTTTATTTCGCTGCGCAGAGCACACCATCGGCGTGATCGCTCAGAGCACTGGTTGATCGGCGGCAAACCCACAGCGTGCCCTCGTGCACAGGGCACCGGGTGCTCCCCGCAGCGAAATAAAGGAGGAGGGGGCGCAGCCCCCGGGGGACATTCGCGGAGGGGAGCACCCGGTGGCCTGTGCACGCGCCCCGAATGCACCCTGAGGTTTCGCACACACCGTGCAACTGCGGTGGAGCAATTGACATGACGACCTCCTTCGACTTTTCCGGCCGGCGCGCACTCGTGACCGGTGCGAGCAGCGGCATCGGCCGCGCAGTGGCGGTGCGGCTCGCGCAATCGGGCGCAGCGGTCACGGCCGTGGGGCGCAACGCCGCGGCGCTCGACGCACTGCACGCAGAAGCCGGCTGCACGCCGCTGGTGGTCGATGTGGGCGACGCAGCGGTGCTGGAACGCGCGCTCGCAACATTGCCGGCCTTCGACCTCGTGGTGAACTGCGCCGGCATCGCGCTGCTCGAATCGGCGCTCGACCTGCAGGCCCAAAGCTTCGACGCCGTGATGGCCGTCAACGCGCGCGCCGCAGCGCTGGTGGCATCGCGCTGCGGCAAGGCGATGATCGCGGCCGGCGTGCGCGGCAGCATCGTCAACGTGTCGAGCCAGGCCGCGCTGGTCGCGCTCGATGCGCACCTCTGCTATTGCGCGTCGAAGGCGGCGATGGACGCGATCACGCGCTCGCTGTGCCTCGAATTCGGGCCGCACGGCATTCGCGTCAACAGCGTGAATCCGACAGTGACGCTCACGCCGATGGCCGAGCAGGCCTGGGCCGATCCGGCCAAGAGCGCAGCGGCACTCGCAAACATTCCGATGGGAAGGTTTGCGCAGGTCGAAGAGGTGGTCGCGCCGATCCTGTTCCTGCTCTCCGATGGCGCGTCGATGATCAGTGGTGTGGCGCTGCCTGTGGACGGCGGCTACACCGTCGTCTGACGCCGTTCAGGCGAAGCGGCTGCCGCCGTTGGGCGACTCCAGCAGTTCGTCGAGATTGCGCGAGATCTTCTGCTGGATCTGCGCGCCGAAGCTGCTGAACAGAAAGCCCAGCGTGGCTTCGAGCTTGAAAGTGTCGGCCGTGACCTCGACCGTGCCGTCGATGCCGGCGCGGCTGAACTCTGCGACGTCGCAGTCCTTGCCCTCGGTGTAGGTGCATTCCAGGCCGTAGTCCTGCTCGACCTGATGCACCCATTGGCGCGCGACTTCTCGAGCGCCGGCGATGCCCAGCGTGTGGTTTCGTTCGATGAGGATGTCAGGCACCGTGATCTCCGTTGTTGTTGTGGCGGGAATGGGTTTGCAGGATTCCTGCCGCCGTCTGCAAGGCATTCCGGCGTTCTTCCGTGGTCGGCAGCGCGGCGATGCGCCGGACCTGAGTGTAGAAGCGCGGCCAGTTGCGGCCCTCGCGCTCGAACAGCGTCTCGAAACTCGGGACGAGATCGTCGTAGGCGCCCTGCGCACCGAAGGCCGCATTGTTGGCGCGCGCCACCCAGGCATCGTAGGCACCCTGGCGCAGACGGCCGGACCAGCCTTCGCGCAACCTGGCATAGCGCTCGCGGAAGTCGGCCATCGCGGCCTTCTTCATCGCATCCACCGCGGGCCAGTCCTTGGCCTTGGCCTGCGGCGACTCGTAGACCTGGGTCAGCGCGCGGCGCGTGTTGAGCGTGAGTGCGCGGAACTCCTGGCGCTGGCCGTCGAACTGCGCGTATTCGCGGCGGGCCGTCTCGCCCGCTTCGCGCTGCAGCCACAGCGCGCCGCCGATGCGCTCGACGGCCGTGGCGTACGACTCGTTGAACACCGTGTCGCCGGGCACATAGAGCACCTGGTGCGCGAGCTCGTGGAACACGATGCGCGCCAGCTCGCCTTCGGGGTAGCCGATGAAGGTGGACAGCAGCGGATCGCCGCCGGCCCAGTTCATCCAGCCCAGCGTGGAGTACGCCGGCACGGGGTAGACGGCCACTTCCATGTTCTGCGTGCGCTGGTCCTCCGCTTCGGCCCTGGCCGCGGCCTCGTCGTAGTAGCCGCGGTAGCCGACGCAGCCCGCCACCGGGAAGCACCAGTTCTTGAGCGTGAGCGAGTACGGCGGCGCAGCCACCACATTCCAGACCGCGGCGACGCGGTGCAGGTCGGCATACGAGGTGTAGCTCTGGTTGTCGGGCAGGCCGAGTTCGGCCACGGCGAAGCGGCGGATGCGCTGCGTGAGTTCGAGCTTGGCCTTGAGCGGCGCCGACACGGTTGGGTCGGCGAGCCATTCGGGCACCGGCTTGGCGGCCCGCAGGATGCCGAGGTGGCCGCTGGCCGATTGCCAGTAGTAGCCGAGGTCGGCGCAGCCGCCGAGCAGCAGTGCGCCGGTCATTGCGAATGCGGGGACGGCCCTCACCCCAACCCTCTCCCGGAGGGAGAGGGAGCAATACGCTCCACTTCGACCAGGCAGTCGTAGAAGGTCGGGCCGCGGCCGATGTCGGTCAGGCGCTGGCTCGTGAGCTGGTTGACGTTGGTGCCGTCGGTGCCGAACTTGCGCCACCAGATGCCCATGCCGTGCACCACGCCCTGGCGCGCGCGGCGCGAGACCTCGGCGCGGCAACGGTGCTCGCCGCGCCGGTTGAACACGCGCACCATCGCGCCGTCCTCGATGCCGCGTGCGGCGGCATCGGCTTCGTGGATCTCGAGCAGCGGCTCGACCTCGATGGCCCGCAGGCTCGTCACGTTGACGAAGGTCGAGTTGAGAAAATTGCGCGCCGGCGGCGAGATCATCGCCAGCGGAAACTCGGTCGAGCTGCCGGCCGGCTCCCAGTTGGGCACATGGTCGGGCAGGCCGTCCATGCCCATGGCCTGCAGGCGGTCGCTGAAGAACTCGCAGCGGCCCGAGGGCGTGGGAAATTTGCCTTCCGCAAAAGGCGCCTCGGGCAGCTTCAGGCTGGTGAAGCCCTGCGCCAGCATCTGCGCGTAGTCGATGGCGTTCTCGGCAAACGCGGTGCGGCACAGCGCCTCGTCGTCGTCCGAGAAGCAGGGTTCGCCGAAGCCCATGCGGCGCGCCAGCTCGCGGAAGATCCAGGCGTTGCTGCGGGCCTCGCCGCGCGGCGCCACCGCGGGGCGGTTCAGCAGCACGTCGGTGTGGCCGTAGCTGCAGTGGATGTCCCAGTGCTCGAGCTGCGTGGTCGCGGGCAGCAGGTAGTCGGCATAGTCGGCGGTGTCGGTACGGAACTGCTCCAGCACCACGGTGAACAGGTCTTCGCGCGCAAAGCCCGCCGCCACCTTGGCCGACTCGGGCGCCACCGCGACCGGGTTGCTGTTGTAGACCACGATGGCCTTCACCGGCCTGGCCTGGTCGAGCAGCGCATCGCCGATGGTGCTCATGTTGACGGTGCGCGGCCGGCGGCCTTCGAGCAGGTCGGGCCGCTGCAGCGCGGCGCGGTCGACCGGGAAATGGCCCGAACTGCTCAACAGCAGCCCGCCGGCCCGGTCGCGCCAGGCGCCGACGAGCGCGGGCAGGCAGGCGATGGCGCGGGCCGCATTGCCGCCGCCGCGCACGCGCTGCATGCCGTAGTTGAGGCGGATCGCCGCCGGCTTCGTGGTGCCGTAGGCCTGCGCCAGCGCCACGATCTGCGCCTCGGGCACGCCGCAGACCTGCGCCGCGCGCGAAGGTGGCCATTGCAGCGCGCGCTCGCGCAGCTGTTCCCAGCCCAGCGTGTGGCTGGCGATGTAGTCGTGGTCGAGCCAGCCGTGCACGATCAGCTCGTGCATCAGCGCAAGCGCCAGCGCGGCGTCGGTGCCGGGCAGCAGCGCGATGTGCTCGTCGCACTTGTCGGCGGTTTCGGTCTTGCGCGGGTCGATGCACACCAGCCGTGCGCCGGCGCGCTTGGCGGCCTGGGCGTGGCGCCAGAAATGCAGGTTGCTGGCGATGGAGTTGCTGCCCCAGATCAGGATCAGCTTTGCCTCGGCGAAGAACTCGATCCGCATGCCGACCTTGCCGCCCAGGGTGTGGACCATGGCCTCGCCGCCGGCCATGGAGCAGATCGTGCGGTCCAGCAGCGACGCGCCCAGCTTGTGGAAAAAGCGCCGATCCATCGACTCGCCCTGAACCAGGCCCATGGTGCCCGCATAACTGTAGGGGACAATTGTTTCCGGATCGCCCTGCAATGACCGAAGATGCGCGGCGATGTCGTCAAGGGCGGCATCCCACGACACCGGCTCGAACTGCCCGCTGCCCTTGGGGCCGACGCGCTTCAGGGGCTGCACCAGCCGCTCGGCATGGTCATTGCGTTCGATGTAGCGGGAAACCTTGGTACACAGAACGCCGCCGGTGTGCGAGTGTGCGGCATTGCCCTGCAGCTTCACGGCCACGCCGTCCCTGACGGTGGTGACCAGCGCGCAGGTGTCCGGGCAATCGTGGGGGCAGGCGCCCAGCACGGTGGACGTTTCGGGGTGGGATGTTTCTTCCGGTGCGTGGGCCATCGGACAAGTCTAATTTGAGTGCGGGCAAACGCGCAGAGTGGGATTTTCACAATGATGAATCGCAGGCATTTTTCTTTGGCCATCGGGACCGCCGCAACGCTCGGCAGCTTCCGGATCGCGCAGGCGCAGGGCGACACGCCGCTCGTCCTGGGCCAGTCTGCGCCTTTCACCGGTCCGGCCGCGCAGTTGGGCATCCAGTTCCACCAGGGCGCCAAGGTGTTCCTGGACCAGTACAACGCCCAGCCGGGCCACCGCAACGTGGTGATCAAGAACCTGGACGACGGCTACGAACCCGACCGCTGCGCCGCCAACACGCAGAAGTTCATCGAGGAAGAGGTGTTCGCGCTCTTCGGCTACATCGGCACGCCGACCAGCCTGGCCGCACTGCCGCTGGCGGTGAAGGACAAGGTGCCGTTCGTCGCGCCGTTCACCGGCGCGATGTCGCTGCGCGAGCCCTTCCAGAAGAACGTGTTCCACCTGCGCGCCTCGTACAACGACGAGACCGCGCTGATGGTGAAGCAGCTCACCCACCTGGGGCTGAAGAAGATCGCGGTGTTCTATCAGAACGACGCCTACGGCAAGGCCGGGCTCGACGGCGTGACGCTGGCGCTCTCGCAGCAGGATCTGAAGCCGGTGGCCATGGCCACGGTGGAGCGCAATTCGGTCGACGTGGCGCAGGCGGTGAAAGCCATCGTGGCGGCGCGGCCCGATGCGGTGGTCCAGGTCGGAACCTACAAGGCCTGCGCGGCATTCATCCGCGAGGCGCGCAAGGCGAGCTACGGCGGCACGTTCATCAACCTGTCCTTCGTCGGCACGCAGGCGCTGGCCGATGAACTCGGCAAGGAGGCTGCGGGCGTGATGGTGACGCAGGTGATGCCCTCGCCCTACAACCCGGCCAACGCGATCACGCGCGAATTCGCCGACGCGGTGCGCAAGGCGGGCGGCGGGGCCAGCGCGAACTTCTCGAGCATGGAAGGCTATCTGGCCGCCAAGGTGCTGACCGAGGGCCTGCGCAAGGCGCCGGGCAAGGCCACGCGCGAAAGCCTGATCGCGGGGCTGGAAGCCATCGACCGGCAGCAGTTCGGCGGCTTCGAGGTGTCGTTCTCGGCGAAGAACCACGTGGGCTCGAAGTTCGTCGAGCTTTCGATGCTGACGGGCGATGGGCGGGTCAGGACTTAGGGCGGTTGCTTATTGTTGTGTTTCGGGTGCGTTTCTTCGGGGGGTGTGCACAGGCCACCGGGTGCTCCCCTCCGCGAATGTCCCCCGCTTCGCTCCTCCTTTATTTCGCTGCGGGGAGCACCCGGTGCCCTGTGCACGATGGGCGCGGCTGTWGTGCTGGCCGATCAACCGCTGCRCTGAGCGATCACGCCGAYGGTGTGCTCTGCGCAGCGAAATAAAGGAGGAGGCATGCGGCCTTAGGCCGCGCCGGGGGACATTCGCGGAGCAGAGCACACCGTCGGCGTGAGCGCGCCCCGAACGCACACCGCACCGCACCGCACCGCACCGCATCGAGTCGAACCGATCAACCACCAAGACCGTCCACAGCCTGGAACATCGCCTGACGGGCCTGGCTGACGATCTGCCCACGCCACGCATCGGTGTCCGTATAGAAAGCCTCGACCATCCGCGCCCGGATGCCGTCAGCCAGGTCGGCCGGTGCATCGGGATGCTTGTGCAGCCAGTGGTCGGCACGCAGCGCGCCCATCACTTCCAGGAGCGGCAGCGTGCCGTATTCCAGCGCGATGCCGGTGTATTCGGCGTTCGGGCATTCCTCGTAGACGGAGCCCCACATCAATCCGCGCAGCAGCGCCGAGGTCGAGGAGCCGTCGTAGATCGAGGTGACCGGCGCCGCAGGCGTGCCCCACCAGGCGTTGGCGCGGGCGTAGGCGACCTTGTCGTCCCTGCACGCGAAGATGCGCTCGCCGAGACCATTCGGGCCCAGTCCGGTATGCAGATCGATCCAGGCCAACCGGCGCGCGCTGCCCGCATGGCGGCGCAGCACGCCGCGAAGGGTCTTGTTGCTCCAGGTCGGCGCCTTGCCGCCGAAGAACAGGCCATCGTCGAACTGGTACTGCCCGCTGGTGACAGCCGCCTGGTACGCGGTGGTGCCATGCTTCTCGATCAATTTTCCGACCGCAGCCTGGTTCTCGGGCGTGGGCGGCCAGGTGTCGGGCAGCAACAGCGGGTGCAGCTTGGCGTAGGGCTCGTTGACCGGCACCGGCTTCGAGAAGTCGATGAAGTTCCGGTTCAGGTCGACGTTCTCGTGCGTCACACGCCGACCATACGAAAAGCCGTGCGGGTTGAGCGCATGCACATAGAGCACGGCCACCCCCTGCGCCCTGGCCTTCTCGCGCCATTCGGCATCGTGCAGCGCGAACACCTGCACGCCGCTGCCGCAATGGCCCTCGACGCCGTGGCAGGCGCTGGAGACGATCAGCAGGTTTTCGGCATTCGCGTCGCCGTCGAGCGCCACGTCCATCGAAAGGTCTTCGCCGTCGCGCCCCTTGAGCGGATGCGCATGCGGCTCCACGGTGAGGCCTGCGCTCACGCAGCCTTGCAGGAACTTCTGGCGCGCCTGGGCGTAGCGCGGCGAAAAGGCCTCGCCGATGCCGATCATGGGGCGCCGCCGCCGGGCTTCAGGAACTGCTCGGCCAGCTGCACCCAGCAGGTCGCGCCGAGCGGAATCAGATCGTCGTTGAAGTCGTAGCTCGCGTTGTGCAGCGTGCACGGGCCTTCGCCGTGGTGCACGTCGCGGTGCGCGCCGTCGCCGTTGCCGATGAAGGCGTAGGCGCCGGGCTTGGCCTGCAGCATGAAGGCGAAGTCTTCCGAGGTCATGGCCGCTTCCTGCAACAGCACGTTTTCTTCGCCGACGATGCCGGCCATCACGCCGCGCGCGAAGTCGGCTTCGGCACGGGTGTTGATGGTGGGCGGGTAGTAGCGCTCGAAGCGGAAGTCGCAGGTCGCGTCGTGCGCCGCGCAGATGTGCTCGGAGATCTGCTTCATCTTCGCCTCGATCATGTCGAGCACCTCGAGCGAGAAGGTGCGCACCGTGCCCGACAGCTCGCAGTTGTCGGGAATCACGTTGTTGGTTTCGCCGGCGTGGATGGTGGTGACCGAGATCACGGCCGAATCGGTCGGCTTCATCTTGCGGGTGAGGATGGTCTGGAAGGCCTGCACGATCTCGCAGGCGATCGGCACCGGGTCGATACCGGTCTGCGGCAGCGCGGCGTGGCCGCCCTTGCCGATCACGTTGACATGGAACTTGTTGCCCGATGCCATCACGGGCCCCGGGCTCACGGCGAACTGGCCCGCCTTCATGCCGGGCCAGTTGTGCATGCCGAACACGGCGTCCATGGGGAACTGCTCGAACAGCCCTTCCTTGATCATTTCGCGGGCGCCGCCGCCGCCCTCTTCGGCCGGCTGGAAGATCAGGTAGACGGTGCCATCGAAATTGCGGTGCTTCGACAGGTGCTGCGCGGCCGCGAGCAGCATGGCCGTGTGGCCGTCGTGCCCGCAGGCGTGCATCTTGCCGTGGTTCTTGCTGGCATGGGCGAAGGTGTTGAGCTCGGTGACGGGCAGCGCGTCCATGTCGGCGCGCAGGCCGACGGCGCGGTGGCCGGTGCCATTCTTGACGATGCCGACCACCCCGGTGGTGCCCAGGCCGCGGTGAATGGGAATGCCCCACTCGGTGAGCTTGCCTGCCACCACGTCGGCGGTGCGGACTTCCTCGAAGCAGAGTTCAGGATGGGCGTGGAGGTCACGCCGGACGGCGGCGATGCCGGCCGCCTGCGTGACGAGCGAATCGATGAGTTTCATAGGCACAGTCTAGACTTTGCGGAGTGACCCGCAAAGACTGTGCCGGGCAAACCCTCAGCGCCCGAGGCTCTTCAGATAGTCGGCGCGCGCGGCCAGCGCGGTGTCGGTGAAGTCGGTGAACACGCCGTCCACGCCGAGCTTGTAGTACACGCCGTATTCGTTCTTGCCGTCCTTGTTGTAGTCGGACGCGAGGCGGCGCGACTCGTTGCGGAAGGTGAAGGGGTGCACGAACAGGCCGGCCTTGTGCGCATCGGCGATCAGCGTGGTGGGCGCGGTCGAGGTGGCGTCGGCGTCGTTGACCTTGCCGTCCTTGTTCACGTCCATCGGCTTGCCGTCGGCGCCGATGGTGCCCTTGACGCTCACGATGTAGCGCTTCCACGGGCCGATGCCGTCGGCATAGGTCTTGATCTCGGCCAGGCCGGCGGGCGTGACCATGGCGTCGAAGTTGCGCTTGTCGCCGGCCTTGGTCCAGTCGTAGGGACGGTCGCTCGGCACGGCGAAGGTCACGGCGCCGGTCTTCAGGTCGACGCTGTCGCCGTCGATCAGCTGGATGAGCCGGGTGTTCAGGCCCTTGCTCTTCATGTACTTGAGGCTGCCGGGCTCGAAGGACTGCACGTAGATCGGCGCGGTCTTGCTGTTCCAGCCGGCGGCGTTGATGGCGGCGATGACCTTGTCTTCCATTGGCAGGCCGAGGTCGCGGAAGTAGGTCGGGTTCTTGGTCTCGGGGTAGATCGCGATGGTGCGGCCGGTTTCCAACGACTTGGCCTTGGCGAAATCGATGATCTCCTGGAAGGTGGGGATCTTGTACTTGCCGTTGAATTCCTGCGGCCGCTCGGCGTCGGTCGAGATGCCGCCCAGCGTCTTGATCTCGGCCAGCGTGAAGTCGTTGCTGAACCAGCCGGTCTGGGTCTCGCCGTCGACCTTGATGGTCTTCTTGCGCGAGGCGAAGCGGGGGTGCTTGGCCACGTCGGTGCTGATGGCCAGGTTGGGGTCGTGGCGGGCGATGAGCACGCCGTCCTTGGTGGAGACCAGGTCCATCTCGATCACGTCGGCACCGAGCTCGACGGCGCGTGCATAGGCTTCGAGCGTTTCTTCCGGCAGGTAGCCCGAAGCGCCGCGGTGGGCGATGACCAGCGGCGGGTTGCCGTCGAGCGTCAGCAGCTTGTTCGACGGGCCGATGGGGCCGGGGCCGGTGCCGCTGCAGGCCGCAACGCACAGGGCGGCGGTTGCGGTCAGGGCGATCTGAAGAGTGCGCATGGTCTTTTTTCTCCATCCAAAAGAGGCGCAGGGTACCCGCTTCGGATGACAGTCAGAACACCTGCCGACGCACAGCGCCGACTTCTTGGACAATGTGTTGCATGCTCCATACGCTTTCCCCCCAAAGCCTCGCGCTGGCCCAGACGCTGGTGCGCATGAACACCGTCAGCGAGAACAGCAACCTCCAGCTGATCGACCTCGCGCAAAGCCATCTCGCCGCCCTCGGCGTGAAGAGCCGCGTCACCTACAACGCCGAGCGCACCAAGGCGAACCTGTTCGCCACGCTGGGCGAGGGCAAGCCGGCCGGCGTGATCATTTCGGGGCACACCGACACGGTGCCCTGGGACGGGCAGGACTGGAGCGTCGACCCGCTCTCCGCCGTGGTGCGCAACGAGCGCCTCTATGGCCGTGGATCGGCCGACATGAAGAGCTTCATCGCGATCGCTCTCTCCAATGCCAAGCGTTTTCTTGAGAGCGACTCGCCCTTCGCAGTGCACTTCGCCTTCAGCTACGAAGAAGAAATCGGCTGCTTCGGCGTGAAGGAACTGATCGCCGACATGCGCGACGCCGGCATCAAGCCTGTCGCCTGCATCGTGGGCGAGCCCACCAGCATGGTGCCGGCCATCGCGCACAAGGGCGTGTACCGCTACAAGTGCTGCGTGCGCGGCAAGGAAGCGCACTCCTCGCTCACGCCGAAGTCGGTCAATGCCATCGAGATGGCGGCGCGCGTGATCGGCAAGGTGCGCGACATGGCCGAAGACTTCGAGCGCAGCGAGCCGCGCTACGAGGGCTTCGACGTACCCTTCAGCACCGCGAGCGTGGGCCAGTTCCACGGCGGCATCGCCGACAACGTGGTGCCGCGCGACGCCGAGTTCCGCTATGAATTCCGCGACCTGCCCACCGCCGATGCGAAGCGCATGCAGGCCGACGTGCTCGCCTACGCCGCGGGCATCGAGCCCGCGATGAAGAAGGTGGCGCCCGACGCCGGCTTCAGTTTCGAGACCATCTGCGAGATTCCGAGCTTCCTCGGTGCGGCCGGCGACCCGGTCACGCAGCTCGCGCAGCGCCTCGCAGGCGAAGAGCGCACCACGCTGGTGGCCTTCGGCACCGAAGCGGGCCTTTTCAAGAACGCCGGCATCCCCACGGTGGTGTGCGGCCCCGGCAGCATCGAGCAGGCGCACCAGCCCGACGAATTCGTGAGCCTCGAACAGCTGGCGCGCTGCGAGCTGTTCATGGAGCGCCTCGCGACCTCGCACACCGTTGGCTGAAGACCACGGCGCCGGCGCACTGCAGCGCATGAAGCGTGTCGCGCTCGGCCTGCTGTGCGCGGCGGCGCTGCTCTATGCGGTGGCCAGCGCGCTGCATGCGCAGCATCAGGCCTGGGGTTATGTGGCCGCCTTCGCGGAGGCCGCGATGGTCGGCGCCATTGCCGACTGGTTCGCGGTGGTGGCGCTGTTTCGCCATCCGCTGGGCCTGCCGATTCCGCACACCGCGATCATTCCGAGCAACAAGGACCGCATCGGCGCCAAGCTCGCGGGCTTCATCTGCAACAACTTCCTGAGCACCGCACAGGTGCTCGCCAAGCTGCGCGAGTTCGATGCGGCCGGGCGCATCGCCGACTGGCTGGCGCGGCCCGCGAGCGGCGAGAAGCTGGGCGAATGGGGCGTGGCCGCCACGCGCTACGGGCTCGCCGCCTTCGACGACGAACGGGTGCGCGACTTCATGGGGCGCGCCGCCGCGGCGGGCCTCGAGAAGATCGACCTCTCGCACCTGATGGGCCAGGCGCTCGACGCACTCACCGCCGGCGGCCGCCACCAGGCGCTGCTCGACGACGTGCTGCAGCAGGTGGCCGGCCTGCTCGAAGGCGACGAGGTACAGGCGCGCATGACCGAGGCAATCGCGCGCGAGATCAAGACGCTGCGCTACGTGGGCCTCGACCAGGTCGCGGCCAAGCTCGCCACGCGCAAGATCGTGGCGGCCGTGGCCCGCACCATCGGCGAGCTGGCGGCCGAGCCCGACCATCCGATGCGCAAGCGCTTCGACCATTTCGTGGACGACTTCGTGGTGCGGCTCAAGCTCGACCCCGAGTTCCAGCAGCGCGGCGAGCAGATCCGCGCCGAGCTGATGGCGCACCCCGCGCTCGGCGACTACCTGCACGGGCTCTGGGGCGAGCTGCTCGCGTGGCTGCACGACGACCTGAGCCGCAACGACTCGACGATCGGCCGGCGCATCGCGGCGATGGCCGGCGCGCTGGGCGTGCGGCTGCAGGCCGACGACGCGATCCGCCGCTGGATCAACGAACAGATCGAGGCTGCCGCGCCGCTGGCCATCGAGCGCTACCGCGAAGACATCCGCCGCTACATCGAGGAGCGGGTCGGCGACTGGAACGCCGGGGAGATGACCGCCGAGCTGGAGCGCCACATCGGGCGCGACCTGCAGTTCATCCGCGTCAACGGCACGCTGGTGGGCGGGCTCGTGGGCCTCCTGATCCACACGGTGACGCAGCTCCTTCGCGGCTGAATGGAGGGTGAATCGCGGGTAATCCGCAGCAAACGAAAGTCCGCATGTCCCGGGAGAGACTGCGCAACCGCCCTTCCCTCCTCCTAGACTGCTCGCGCATCAACAAAGAGGAGACACCCATGCCCCGTCGAAGCCTCCACGTCACCGCACTGGCCCTCGCCTTCGCCCTGCTGGGCGCCTGCAGCACCCTCGCACCGCCGCCGCCCACCCGCCCGGCTTCATGGGCCGCGCCCGAGGTATTGGTCGCACCGTCCTCGTTCTCGGGCGTGCACGGCCTGGCAATCGACCAGAAAGGCCGACTGCTCGCAGGCTCGGTGCTCGGCAACACGCTGTGGGAGGTCGACCGCACCACCGGCGCGGCCAAGGTCCTGATCGATGCCCCCGAGGGCCAGGCCGACGACATCGCGGTCGGCCCCAAGGGCGAGCTGGCCTGGACCAACTACCTCATGGGCATGCTGCGCTACCGCGAGAACGACGCCGCACCATTGCGCGTGCTCGCCAAGGACCTGCCCGGCCTCAACTCGCTCGACTTCGACCGCAGGAACGGCAAGCTCTACGCCTCGCAGGTGTTCCTCGGCGATGCATTGTGGGAGATCGACCGCGACGGCCAGAAGCCGCCGCGGCTCATCAAGAAGGACATGGGCGGCTTCAACGGCTTCGAGGTCGGGCCCGACGGCATGCTCTACGGACCGCTGTGGTTCAAGGGCCAGGTCGTGAAGATCGACCCGGCGAACGGCAACATGACCGTGATCGCCGATGGCTTCAAGATCCCGGCTGCGGCCAACCTCGACGGCAAGGGCAACCTCTGGGTGGTCGATGCGCGCAGCGGCGAACTGGTGCGCGTGGACCTCGCCACCGGCCGCAAGACGGTCGCCAGGCAGTTGCGGCCCTCGCTCGACAACCTCGCCATCGCGCCCGACGGGATGATCTACGTGTCGAATATGGCGAACAACGAGGTGCAGGCCTTCAACCCCGCCACCGGCGAGTTGCGCACGCTCACCAGCGGCAAGGTGGCGGTGCCCGCAGGCATCAAGATCGATGGCAACGACCTCTGGGTGGCCGACGTCTTCGGCTTCCGGCAGGTGGATGTGCGCACCGGCGAAGTGCGCGACGTGTTCCGCATGCAGCGCGACCCCGACCTCGACTACCCCTTCGCGGTCGGCCTGTCGGCCAAGCTGTTCGCGCTGACCTCGTGGTTCACCGGCACGGTCCAGCTGGTCGATCGCCAGACGCTCAAGACCGTCGAAACCATCCATGGCCTGAAGGCGCCGTTCGACGCGCTGCCGCTGCCGGACGGCAGCGTGATCTACGCCGAACTCGCCACCGGCAGCATCACGCGCGCCAGCGGGCCGAAGTTTGCGAACAAGTTGGTGCTTGCCAGCGGCCTGAACGGCCCGGTGCAGATGGTCGTGGGCCAGGACGGCGCGCTCTACGTCACCGAGGCGGCCGGCAAGTTGTTGCGCATTCCGCTCGATGCCAGCGCGCCGCTGCGCACCATCGCCGACGGCCTCGCGCTGCCCGAGGGCGTGGCGCAGACGCCGTGGGGCAGCTTCATCGTGGCGGAGACTGCAGCCCGGCGCCTGGTAGAAATCGACCCCGTCAAGGGCACGCGCCGCACCGTCGCCGAGAACCTGCCGATCGGCCTCGCGCCCGGCCCCGGATTGCCGCCGCCCTACGTGGTCACCGGTGTTGCCGTGGGCCGGGATGGCACGGTCTACATGGCCGCCGACCGCAACAATTCGATCTATCGAATTCGCCCTGTAATCCAGCGTAACGATAAGTAGAAAAATCAATTTACTTTTAAAAACAAATATTACAAACTGGTTGGGACGCCTCGTGGCGCCCCGATCACATCCGGTTTTCGGGGAACCGCGGGGCGTTCTTGCTGAAAGGAAAAACGCAATGACTCCGCTCGTCGTAGGCCAACTGCTATCGCCCGAGTACTCGCTGGGGCTGGTGGCGCTTTCGTTCCTCATCTCCTTTGCGGGTTCGCTGGTGGCGCTGATCTGCGCCGGGCGCATGGTCGGCGCGGACGGCAGGCCCAACCTGGCCGTCGTGGCCTGCGCCGCGGTGGCGCTGGGCGGCATCGGCATCTGGTCGATGCACTTCATCGGCATGCTGGCCTATAAGCTCCCCATCGGCATTTCCTACAACATGCCGCTGACGGTGGTGTCGCTGGTGGCGGCCATCCTGATCTCCGGCATCGCCCTCTACCTGGCCGGCGGGCGACGCAAGTTCAGCATGACGGGCTGGCTGGCCGGCAGCCTGCTGGCCGGGCTGGGCGTCTGCGTGATGCACTACATGGGCATGTTCGCGATGAACATGCGCGCCTCGATGGACTTCGACCTCGGCATGGTCGCGCTGTCGGTGGGGATCGCCATCACCGCCGCCGCCGCGGCCCTGTGGCTGGCCTTCAACCTGCGCAAGCTGAGCCACCAGATCGCGGCCGCCGCGGTGATGGGCGTGGCGGTCTGCACCATGCACTACGTGGGCATGAACGCCGCAAGCATGGTCTGTATCGCAGCCGCCCCCGCCGACGCGCTCGCCATCGGCGGCAACTACATGGGCCTGTCGGTGTTCGGCACGGCCGGCGCAGTGCTGATCTTCATCTACTGGGTGATCACCGGCAGCAGCCTCGACGCGGCGCCTGCGCGGCGCGCCCGCACCAGCTAGTTGGCGCAAGCGGGCGAACGGCCCGCACCCTACAGTCTGTGCAGAGCGAAAACAAGCGATCTGCACAGACCCCATGCCCGTCATCGAATCCCGGCTGCACGCGGCCAGCGACACCTTCCAGGCCAACCGCGCCGGCATGCTCACGCTGCTGGACCAGGTGCGCTCGCACGAGGCCCGTGCGGCGGCCGCCTCGGGCGCCTCGGCCGAGCGCTTTGCCAGGCGTGGCCAGTTGCTGCCGCGCGAACGCCTCGCGCTGCTGCTCGACACCGGCGCGCCCTTTCTCCCGCTGGCCTCGCTCGCGGGGCTGGGCCACGACAACCCCGACCTGTCGAAGAGCGTGCCCGGCGGCGGCCTGATCTCCGGCATCGGCCAGGTCTCGGGCGTGCGCTGCATGGTCAACGCCTCCGACTCGGGCATCGATGCCGGTGCGCTGCAACCCATGGGGCTCGACAAGCAGTTGCGCGTGCAGGAAATCGCACTCGAAAACAAGCTGCCCTACGTGCAGCTGGTCGAAAGCGCCGGCGCCAACCTCATGCAATACCGCGTGCAGGACTTCGTGCGCGGCGGCAGCATCTTCCGCAACCTCGCGCGGCTTTCGGCGGCGGGACTGCCGGTGGTGACCGTGACGCACGGCTCCTCGACCGCGGGCGGCGCCTACCAGACGGGGCTTTCGGACTACATCGTGATGGTGCGCGACCGCACGCGGGCCTTTCTGGCCGGCCCCCCTTTGCTGAAAGCCGCGACCGGCGAGATCGCTACCGAGGAAGAGCTGGGCGGCGCGGTGATGCACACCCACATCTCGGGCCTCGGCGACTACCTGGCCGAGGACGACCGCGACGCCATCCGCATCGCGCGCGCGATCCTCGGCGGCATCGACTGGGCGCGCGGCGAGGCGCCGCGCAAGTTCGCGCCGCCGCGCTACGACGCCGAGGAACTGCTCGGCATCATGCCCAGCGACGGCCGGCGGCCGGTCGACATGCGCGAGGTCATTGCGCGCATCGCCGACGGCTCCGAGTTCCTCGAGTTCAGCGAGCACTACGGCAGCGCCACGGTCTGCGGCCACATGCGGCTCGAAGGGCACGCGGTGGGCATCGTCACCAACAACGGCCCCATCGATTCCGATGGCGCAACCAAGGCCACGCACTTCATCCAGGCCTGCTGCCAGTCGCGCACGCCCATCGTCTACCTGCAGAACATCACCGGCTACATGGTGGGCCGCGCCCATGAGGAGGCCGGCATCATCAAGCACGGCGCCAAGATGATCCAGGCCGTGACCAGCGCCACCGTGCCGCAGATCACGCTGTACTGCGGCGCGTCCTACGGCGCGGGCAACTACGGCATGTGCGGCCGCGGCTTCGCGCCGCGCTTCTGCTTCTCGTGGCCCAACGCGCGCACCGCGGTGATGGGCGGCGAGCAGGCCGCGAAGACCATGGCCATCGTGATGGAGGCGGGCATGGCGCGAAAGGCCGGCGGAAAGGGCGCGGTCGACCACGCGAAGATCGATGCGATGCAGCAGCAGATCGTCGAGCGCTTCGACCGCCAGATGAGCGTGTTCACCACCAGCGCGATGCTGCTCGACGACGGTGTGATCGACCCGCGGGACACGCGTGCGGTGCTGGCCGAGGTGCTCTCGGTATGCCGCGATGCCGATGCGCGCGTGCCGCAGGCGATGCAATTTTCGGTGGCACGGCCATGAGCGGTTTCAACAGGATCCTCATTGCGAATCGCGGGGAAATCGCGGTCCGCGTGATGCGCACCGCGCGCGCCATGGGCTGTCGCACGGTGGCGGTGTATTCGAGTGCCGACGCCGATGCGGAGCATGTGCGGCAGGCCGACCAGTCCATGTGGATCGGCGAGTCGCTGCCCGCGCAGAGCTACCTGAACATCGCCGCGATCATCGAGGCCGCACGCTCGAGCGGCGCCGAGGCGGTGCATCCGGGCTATGGCTTCCTCGCCGAGAACGCGGCGTTCGCGCAGGCTTGCCGCGATGCGGGGCTGGTCTTCATCGGCCCCTCGCCCGAGGCCATTCGCGCGATGGGCGACAAGGCCGGCGCCAAGCGGCTGATGCAGGCGGCCGGCGTGCCATGCATTCCGGGTTACCAGGGCGACGACCAGGGCACGGCCACGCTCGCGGCCGAAGCCGCACGCATCGGCTGGCCGGTGATGATCAAGGCGACCGCCGGCGGCGGCGGGCGCGGCATGCGGCTCGTGCCTTCGGCGGCGGCCTTCGCCGATTTGCTGCAGAGCGCGCAGTCCGAGGCGCTGCATGCCTTCGGCGACGCGACGGTAATCCTGGAACGCGCCATCGTCGCGCCGCGCCACATCGAGATCCAGGTGTTCGCCGACCGGCATGGCAACGCCATCCACCTCGGCGAGCGCGACTGCTCGGTGCAGCGGCGGCACCAGAAGGTGATCGAGGAGTCGCCCTCGCCGGCCGTGTCCCCGGCATTGCGCGAACGCATGGGCGCGACGGCGGTGGCGGCGGCCAGGGCCATCGCCTACGAAGGCGCGGGCACGCTCGAATTCCTGCTCGATGCCGAGGGACAGTATTGGTTCATGGAAATGAACACGCGCCTGCAGGTGGAGCACCCGGTGACCGAAGCGGTGACGGGGCTCGACCTGGTCGAGCTGCAACTGCGCGTCGCGGCCGGCGAGCCGCTGCCGTTGACGCAGCAGGACGTGCGCTTCAGCGGCCATGCGATCGAGGTCCGGCTCTGCGCCGAAGACCCGCAGCAGGGCTTCATGCCGCAGAGCGGAACGCTCGCCGCATGGCGGCCTTCGCCGGCCCTGCGCACCGAACACGCGCTGCGCGACGGCGCGGCGGTGCCGCCTTTCTACGATTCGATGATTGCCAAGCTCGTGTCGCACGGCCGCACACGCGACGAAGCCAGGCATCGCCTGATGGCGGGACTGCAGGACACGGTGGCATTGGGCATCGCAACCAACCAGCAGCTTCTGCTGCGTGCGCTGTCGCACCCGGTGTTCGCCAGCGGCGCGGCAACGACGGCGTTCATCGCAGCGCATCTCGATGCACTGCTTGCGCCCGATACTGCCGCCGAGACCCACGCCGCATGGCTGGCCGCGCTGCTGTTCCAGCTGGGCGAGCGCGGCTGGCCCTCGCCGCTCGCGCACACGCTCCCCAATGCCCTGCGCTTCGCGCTCGATGGCAAGGTGCATGCGGCCCGCGTGACCCCGCAGGGCGCAGGCCGGTTCGATGTCGCACTGGATGCAAGTGCGCCGATGCGGATCGAACTGCTTTCGCTGCCGGGCGACGGCACGGTGCGCTTCTCGTGCCTGGGGGTCTCGGAGCAGGCGGTGGCGGTCCGTGAATCCGCCGATCGCCTGTGGATTCACTTCCGCGGCCAGGCCCTCGAACTCGAGAACCTCACGCACGTCGCAGTCGCCCGCGCCGATGCAGCCGGGGGTGACGGCCTGCTGCGCGCTTCGATGAACGGCCGCGTCATCGCGTTGCTGGTGGCCGAGGGCGACGCCGTCGCCGCCGGCCAGCCGCTCGTCACGCTCGAAGCGATGAAGATGGAACACGTGCACTGCGCCCCGCGCGCCGGCCGCGTTGCCGCCCTGCATGTGGCGGTGGGCGCACAGGTCGCTGCGCGCCACGTGGTGGCGGAGATTGCCGACGCATGACGCACGCCGCCGCCCTTCCCTCGTTGTCCTGAAAGTCCGCCGAATGAACGCCTCCTCCCGCTACCGCTCCGTGTTCTCGCCCGGCCTGTTCACCGGGCAGGTGATCGTCGTCACAGGCGGCGGCTCGGGCATCGGCCGCTGCACGGCGCACGAGCTCGCATCGCTCGGCGCGCAGGTGGTGCTGGTCGGCCGCAAGCCCGAGAAGCTGCAGCAGGTGCAGGCCGAGATCGCGGCCAGCGGCGGCAAGGCGGGCATCCAGGCCTTCGACATCCGGCAGGAAGAAGCCGTGCGCGCGGCAGTGGCTGCCATCGTGGCCGAGTACGGTCAGATCGATGGCCTCGTCAACAACGCCGGCGGCCAGTACATCACGCCGCTGGCCGCCATCTCGGCCAAGGGCTGGGAGGCGGTGATCCACACCAACCTCACGGGCGGCTTCCTGGTCGCGCGCGAATGCTTCGTGCAGAGCATGCAGGCCAGGGGCGGCGCCATCGTCAACATCGTGGCCGACATCTGGGGCTCCATGCCCAACATGGGCCACAGCGGCGCGGCGCGCGCCGGCATGGTGAGCTTCACCGAAACCGCCGCGCTCGAATGGGCCGGAAGCGGCGTGCGCGTGAACGCCGTGGCGCCGGGCTACATCGCCTCGAGCGGCATGGACCACTACCCGCCCGAAGCCGGCGACATGCTGCGCGCCATGCGCAATACCGTGCCCGCGGGCCGCTTCGGCAACGAGGCCGAGACCTCCGCCGCCATCGCCTTCCTGCTGAGCCCGGCGGCGAGCTTCATCAGCGGCAGCGTGCTGCGCGTGGACGGCGCACGGCCGCAGGTGCGCATGGGCTGGCCGATGGCGCTGCCCGATGCACAGGCGCAGCAGCGCGCGGCGGTGCGGCCCTTCGACGGCTTTCATCTCGCGCAGACGCCGCGCGTGTTCCAGGACAACGAACCGAACGACTGATTGGAGACAAGCGACATGCAGTACACCCACGAACACCTCGAGATCCAGAAGACGCTGCGCCGCTTCATAGACGACGAGATCAATCCGCATGTGGACGAATGGGAAGAGGCCGAGATCTTCCCGGCGCACGAGATCTTCAAGAAGCTCGGCAACCTCGGCCTGCTGGGCCTCAACAAACCCGAAGCCTTCGGCGGCGCCGGGCTCGACTATTCGTATGCGATGGCGATGGCCGAGGCGCTGGGCCACATCAGCTGCGGCGGCGTGCCGATGGCCATCGGCGTGCAGACCGACATGTGCACGCCCGCGCTCGCGCGGTTCGGCAGCGACGAACTGCGCCGCGAATTCCTGGTGCCCGCCATCGCGGGCGACACGGTCGGCTGCATCGGCGTGAGCGAGCCCGGCGCGGGCAGCGACGTGGCGGGCCTCAAGAGCCATGCGCGCAAGGACGGCGGCGACTACCTCATCAGCGGCCAGAAGATGTGGATCACCAACAGCCTGCAGGCCGACTGGATGTGCATGCTGGTCAACACCAGCGATGGGCAGAGCGCAGCGGGCAACAGCCCTCACCGCAACAAGTCGCTCGTGATGGTGCCAATGGACAGCCCCGGCATCGAGAAGGCGAAGAAGATCCGCAAGATCGGCATGCACTCGAGCGACACCGGCCTCATCTACTTCGACAACGTGCGCGTGCCGCAGCGCTACCGCATCGGCGAGGAAGGCCAGGGCTTCGTCTACCAGATGCAGCAGTTCCAGGAAGAGCGCCTCTGGGCCGCCGCGAGCTCGCTCGAACCGATGGAGGACTGCATCGCGCAGACCATCGGATGGGCGCAGCAGCGCCACATGTTCGGCGCCACGCTGGCCGACCAGCAGTGGGTGCAGTTCAAGCTGGCCGAGCTCAAGACCGAGGTGGAAGCATTGCGCGCCCTCGCCTACCGCGCCTGCGACCTGCATGTGCAGGGCGAGGACGTGCTCGAACTGGCCTCCATGGCCAAGCTCAAGACCGGGCGCCTGACGCGCCAGGTGGCCGACACCTGCCTGCAGTTCTGGGGCGGCATGGGCTTCACGCTCGAGAACCGCGTCTCACGGCTGTACCGCGACGGCCGGCTGGGCTCGATCGGCGGCGGCGCGGACGAAGTGATGCTCGGCATCCTCGCGAAGACCATGGGCATCGCCAAGCGGCCGCCGCGCGGCTGAAGCGCGCATGGACGCCGAACTTCAGGCCGACCGCGCCGCGCTCGCCGACACGGTGCGGCGCTTTGCCGAGAGCGAGATCGCGCCCCATGTGCAGGCCTGGGACGATGCGGGCGAGTTCCCCCGTGCGCTCTACGCGCGCGCCGCGGAACTGGGCCTGCTCGGCCTCGGCTACCCCGAGGCGCTGGGCGGCACGCCGGCGTCGTATGCGCTGAAGCTCCCGGCATGGATCGCACTCGCGCGCCACGGCAGGAGCGGCGGCGTGCTCGCGAGCCTGTTCTCGCACAACATCGGCCTGCCGCCCGTGGTGCTGCACGCGAGCGACGCGGTGCGCGGCGAGGTCGTTCCCCCGGTGCTGCGCGGCGAAAAGATCGCCGCGCTCGCCATCACCGAGCCCGGCGGCGGCTCCGATGTGGCCGCGCTGCGCACCACCGCGCGGCGAGAAATTGGCGGCGATGGCGAGCATTACGTGGTGAACGGCGAGAAGACCTTCATCACCTCGGGCATGCGCGCCGACTGGATCACGGTGGCGGTGCGCACCGGCGAAGGCCGCGGCGCGGGCGGCATCTCGATGCTGCTGGTGCCCGGCGATGCGCCCGGCCTCACGCGCACGCGCCTCACGAAGATGGGCTGGTGGTGCTCCGACACCGCGCAGCTGCATTTCGACGACGTGCGCGTGCCGGCGCGCTACCTGCTCGGCGAGGAAGGCGCGGGCTTCCGCATGGTCATGGGCAACTTCAATGGCGAGCGCATCGGCCTGGCTGCGGGCGCCCTGGGCTTCGCGCAGGCCTGCCTCGACGAGGCGCTGGCCTGGTCGCGCGAGCGCAGGACCTTCGGCGCCGCACTCATCGAACACCAGGCGGTGCGCCACAAGCTGGTGGACATGCAGATGCGCATCGCATCCACCGAGGCGTGGCTCGAGGCCGTGTCGGCCGAGGGCGACGCGCACGAGGCCGCAGGACGCTTCAACGCGCCCGAATGGGTGGCGCAAGTCTGCATGCTCAAGAACCATGCGACGCAGACCATGCAGTTCTGCGCCGACCAGGCGGTGCAGATCCTCGGCGGCATGGGCTTCATGCGCGGCACGGTGAGCGAGCGCATCTACCGCGAGGTCAAGGTGATGATGATCGGCGGCGGCGCCGAGGAGATCATGAAGGAGCTGGCGGCCCGGCAGCTGGGTTGGTAACCCCCGGGCTGCGATCTTTGTTCGGCCGGACCGGAACGCCCGCGCGCGCCGAAGGTCCAACGGTCCAGCGCTGTCGCTGAGTCGCAGGAGACCGTCATGTTCTCTTTCACTTCCGGCATCGGCACCGCCCTGTTTGTCCTGCTGGCGGTGCTGCTGCTTTTTTCCGCAATCTGGATCTTCCGCGAGTACGAGCGCGGCATCGTGTTCACCCTGGGGCGTTTCTCGAAAGTCGCGGGGCCCGGACTGGTGATGGTGATTCCCGCCATCCAGCAGGTCGTGCGGGTCGATCTGCGCACCGTGGTGCTCGAGGTTCCGACCCAGGACGTGATCTCGCGCGACAACGTGTCGGTGAAGGTCAGCGCGGTCGTCTACTTCCGCATCGTCGATGCGGAAAAGGCCATCATCGAGGTCAAGGATTTCTTCAACGCGACCAGCCAGCTGGCACAGACCACGCTGCGCTCGGTGCTGGGCAAGCACCAGTTGGACGACATGCTGGCCGAGCGGGAAAAACTCAACCTGGATGTGCGCGAGTCGCTCGACGTGCAGACGGCTTCGTGGGGCATCAAGGTCTCCAACGTGGAGATCAAGCAGATCGACCTCACCGAATCCATGATCCGCGCCATCGCACGGCAGGCCGAGGCGGAGCGTGAGCGGCGTGCCAAGGTGATCCATGCCGAGGGCGAGCTGCAGGCGTCCGAGAAGCTGTTCCAGGCAGCGCGCGTGCTGGCGCAGGAGCCGCAGGCGATCCAGCTGCGCTACCTGGAAACGCTGACGGTGATCGGCGCGGACAAGAACACCACCATCGTCTTCCCGCTGCCGATGGACCTGCTGGCGACTTTCCTGTCGAGGCCCGCGTAGCGCACCGGGGCACCGCGAAAGCGGAAAACTGTTCTTCACGGACAGGGCTCGCAGCGCATGGCCTTTCGCGCGGCGCGTGCTTACCATTCCCGCCATGTTCAAGCACATCGTGATGTGGGACCTGCGCGGCGAATCGCCGGAAGAAAAGGCGCAGGCCACGCAATTGCTCAAGCGCAAGTTCGAATCGCTGCGCGGCCAGATCCCGGGGCTGCTGCACCTCGAAGTGGGCGTGGATTCGAGCCGCATCGCCTACGCCTGCGACGTGGTGCTCTACAGCGAATTCGACAGCCAGGCCTCGCTCGACGGCTATGCCACGCACCCTGCGCATTTGCGCGTGCGCGAGGAGTTGGGCGACCTGCGGATCGCGCGGCACCAGGTCGACTACGCGCCGGACTGAGCAGCGCTGGTCAGTCGTTCTTTTCGGATTCGCCTTGTTGTGCGGCGGCCTTCGCGGCCGCCGCGCGCAGCTTGTCCTTCTTGCTCGGCCGCGTGCCCTTGATGCCGCCGGTGCCCGAGGCATCGACCATCGGCACCGCGACCTCGGTCGGCTCGAAGCCCTCGATGCGTTCGCGCGGCAGGCTCAGGCCCTGGCGCTTCTCGATCAGGCGGAAATGCGCCTCGGTGGACGCGCTCACGAAGCTGATCGCGAGCCCGCTCTCGCCGGCGCGCCCCGTGCGGCCGATGCGGTGGATGTAGTCGGTCGGCGAGCGTGGCAGGTCGTAGTTGATCACCACGGGCAGCTGCGCGATGTCGATGCCGCGCGCCGCGAGGTCGGTGGCAATCACCACGTCCCACCGGCTCTCTTTGAACTGCGCGAGGATGTCGGTGCGCGTGCCCTGTGCGATGTCGCCATGGAAGGGCACGGCGTAGACGCCGTTCTTGTAGAGCTTCTCGGCCACGGTCTGCGCCGAATGCTGCGTGGCGACGAACACCAGCACGCGCTCCCATGCGTTCTCTTTCAGCAGATGACGCAGCAGCTGCGTGCGGCGGTTCGCGTCGACCTCGATCACGCGCTGCACGATGGCGGGCTCGGTGCCCGGCCCGCCCTGCACGTCGATGAGCGCGGGGTCGCGCAGCATGCCGTCGGCCAGCGCCTGGATGGCGGGCGGGAAGGTGGCGGAGAACAGCAGGTTCTGGCGCTTCGCGGGCAGCAGCGCGAGGATGCGGCCGAGCTCCTCGGCAAAACCGAGGTCGAACAGGCGGTCGGCCTCGTCGAGCACCAGCATCGAAACCGCGCCCAGCTTCAGCGCGTTGTGCGCCACAAGGTCGAGCAGCCGGCCCGGCGTGGCGACCACGATGTCGGCGCCGCCGCGCAGGCCCATCATTTGCGGGTTGATCGACACGCCGCCGAAGGCGATGGCGATCTTCAGGCGTTCGGGCAGGTGCTGCGCGAGGCTGCGCATCGTCTCACCGACCTGGGCCGCGAGTTCGCGCGTGGGCACGAGCACCAGCGCGCGCGTGCGGCGCGGCGACTGTGCGGGCTCGGCGGCCAGGCGCTGCAGCAGCGGCAGGGAGAATGCAGCGGTCTTGCCGGAGCCGGTCTGCGCCGAACCCCGCACGTCGCGACCTTGCAGAATCGCGGGGATGGCCGCGGCCTGGATGGCGGTCGGCGCGGCATAACCGCTTTCGGCGGCAGCCTGCACGAGCGCGGGGGCCAGGCCCAGTGAGTCGAATGGCATGTGAGCAGACAGAGAGAGAAACCCGGAGATAGAAGAAGAGATGGATCGAATGGCAACGATGAAAAGCAATCAGGCCAGCGCCCTGGTGTACTCCACCGAGGCGGGCGGCCGCATGTGCCCCGATTGCCGCGCGCCGATGGCGCAATGCCGCTGCAAGGAAATCAAGGCGCGCGTTCCGGCCACCGACGGCATTGTGCGTGTATCGCACGAGACCAAGGGCCGCAAAGGCAAGGGCGTGACGGTCGTCAAGGGCCTCGCGCTCGACGCTGCGGCGCTTGCTGCTGCGGGCAAGCAGCTGAAAACGGCGTGCGGCTCGGGCGGCACGGTGAAGGACGGCACCATCGAGATCCAGGGCGACCATCGCGAACTGGTGATCGCGGCCCTCACGAAGCAGGGCCACACGGTCAAGCGCGCGGGAGGCTGAAACGCATGAAACCCGAAGACCTGCAGCGCCTCGTCACGCTCGAAATGCCTTTTGGCAAGCATAAAGGCACGCTGATTGCCGATTTGCCCGGGAATTACCTGAATTGGTTTGCACGCGAGGGTTTTCCCTCGGGAGAAATTGGCCGGCTGCTCGCGTTGATGCATGAAATAGACCACAACGGGCTATCGGATCTGCTGAAACCGTTGCGAAACCGCCCGTCGGGCCGAGATGTTTCTCAATAACACACGATTTCCCCACGGTTTTTAGCCAAGGAAGCAGGATAATTCGCCCCACGTGTCTGTGAGCTTTGTCTCCCGTGCACGTAATTCGGTGATCGGTCAGTTTCGCGCCACAGCGCACTTGTTTGTTGTGATTCTGGGACTCCATCGCTTTGTTTTGTTGGTTTGAATTAGGAGTCCCTCCATGGGCAAGAAACTCTACGTAGGCAACCTCGCCTACTCTGTGCGTGACAACGACCTGGAACAGGCTTTCGGCGAGTTCGGCTCGATCGTCAGCGCCAAGGTCATGATGGAACGCGACACTGGCCGTTCGAAGGGCTTCGGCTTTGTCGAAATGGGCAGCGACGCTGAAGCACTCGCAGCCATCGAAGCCATGAACGGCCATTCGCTCCAGGGCCGCGCCCTGACGGTGAACGAAGCACGTCCGATGGAAGCACGTCCTCCCCGCACTGGCGGTGGTGGCGGCTACGGCGGCGGCGCTGGTGGTGGCGGCGGCGGCTACGGTGGTGGCGGCGGCGGTTACGGCGGCGGTGGCGGCGGTGGTGGCCGTAGCGGCGGCGGCGGTGGTTACGGCGGCGGCGGCGGTGGTCGCGGCGGCTACTAAGCCCTCACCCACACTCACGAGAGCCCCGGCTCTCTGAATGAATAAAAAGCTCCTTCGGGAGCTTTTTTCGTTTCCGCCCGCCCCCTTCCAAGAACACCGAGGAACCGGCTTTGCCGGGCCTCAGGTGTTGCCCCCGGCGAGGGGAAAGGCGAAGCGCGACACGCAGTGCGCGAAGCCCTGGGGGAGAACCCTATGCCTTCGGTAAGCATTTATCCGTACCACGGCGGTCAGCCAACGGTCAGCCGCGCCCGACGACCCTCACTCCTCCAACACAGAGGGTCGAGGCAATGAAGATCAAGAGTCAGGCGGACTTCTTTTCAGGGGTCATGTTCACCACCGTGGGAGGCGCGTTCGCGATAGGCGCCACCACCTACACCATCGGCGACGGCGCCCGCATGGGCCCGGGGTATTTCCCGCTCATGCTGGGCATCCTGCTGGCCGTCCTCGGGGCCATCATCATGTTCCAGGCGATGGTGGTCGAGACCGCCACCGGCGATCCGATCGGCAAATGGGCCTGGAAGCCGCTGGCTTTCGTGCTCGGCGCCAACCTCGCGTTCGGCATCCTGCTGGGTGGCCTGCCGAGCGTCGGGCTGCCGGCGATGGGAATGATCATCGCGATCTACGCGCTCACGATCATCTCGAGCCTGGCCGGCGAGCACTTCAAGCTGCGCGACGTGCTGGTGCTCTCGACCATCCTGGCGGCCGGCAGCTATGTGGCCTTCATCTGGGCGCTCAAGCTCCAGATCCAGGTCTGGCCTACTTTCATTTCGGGTTGAGGAGCGCACTGCCATGGAACTGTTCCACAACCTCGCGGTCGGCTTCGGCGTCGCCTTCACTTTCACCAACCTGCTGTACTGCCTGGTCGGCTGCATCCTGGGCACGCTGATCGGCGTGCTGCCGGGCATCGGCCCGGTCGCGACCATCGCGATGTTGCTGCCCGCCACGTACGCGCTGCCGCCCGTGTCGGCGCTGATCATGCTGGCCGGCATCTACTACGGCGCGCAGTACGGCGGCTCGACCACCGCCATCCTGGTGAACCTGCCCGGGGAGTCGTCCTCGGTGGTCACCTGCATCGACGGCTACCAGATGGCAAGGCAGGGCCGCGCAGGCCCCGCACTGGCCGCCGCGGGCCTGGGCTCGTTCTTCGCGGGCTGCGTCGGCACGCTGATCCTGGCGGCCTTCGCACCGCCGCTGACCGAGCTGGCCTTCAAATTCGGCCCGGCCGAGTATTTCTCGCTGATGGTGCTGGGCCTGATCGGCGCGGTGGTGCTGGCTTCGGGCTCGCTGCTGAAGGCGGTGGCGATGATCGTGCTGGGCCTGCTGCTCGGCATCGTGGGCACCGACGTGAATTCGGGCGTGGCGCGCTACAGCTTCGACATTCCCGAGCTCACCGACGGCATCGGTTTCGTGGTGATCGCCATGGGCGTGTTCGGCTACGGCGAAATCATCGGCAACCTCTCGCAGCCCGACGACGAGCGCGAGGTGTTCACGCACAAGGTGAAGGGCCTGTGGCCCACCAAGGAAGACTTCAAGCGCATGACGCCCGCGGTGCTGCGCGGCACGGCGCTGGGTTCTGCGCTGGGCATCCTGCCCGGCGGCGGTGCGCTGCTGGCGGCCTTCGCGGCCTATGCGCTCGAGAAGAAGATCAAGATGCGTCCCGGCGAAGTGCCCTTCGGCAAGGGCAACATCCGCGGCGTGGCATCGCCCGAATCGGCCAACAACGCCGGCGCGCAGACCTCCTTCATCCCGCTGCTGACGCTGGGCATTCCGCCCAACGCGGTGATGGCGCTGATGGTGGGCGCGATGACCATCCACAACATCCAGCCGGGTCCGCAGGTGATGACCAGCAACCCCGAGCTGTTCTGGGGCCTGATCGCCTCGATGTGGATCGGCAATGCGATGCTGATCATCCTGAACCTGCCGCTGATCGGCATGTGGATCAAGCTCTTGACGGTGCCCTACAAGTTCCTGTTCCCCGCCATCGTGCTGTTCTGCGCAATTGGCGTGTACTCGACCAACAACAATACCTTCGACGTGTGGATGGTCGCGATCTTCGGCTTCATCGGCTACCTGTTCCTCAAGCTGCGCACCGAACCTGCACCGCTGCTGCTCGGCTTCATCCTCGGGCCGATGATGGAAGAGAACCTGCGGCGCGCGCTGCTGCTGTCGCGCGGTGCGTGGAGCGTGTTCATCACGCGGCCGCTGTCGGCAGGCCTGCTGGTGGCCGCGGCGATGTTGCTGGGCATCGTGCTGCTGCCCGCCATCAAGGCAAAGCGCGAAGAGGCCTTCGTCGAGGAATAGGCTCGCCCCCAGGCTGCGCGCACTTCGTGTCGCAACGCCCACCCCCTACCGGGGGCAACACCAGCGGCCCGGCAAAGCCGGTTCCGCGGTGTTTCTGGAACAGTCCTCAGTGCAGCAGCAGGGGCCGCAGCGCCAGTTGCCAGCCCAGGCCGAGCAGCGCCGAGCCCAGCACCACCGGGATCACCCCGGTCTTGAAGCGGAACAGCGCCACGGCGGCGATCAGCCCGATCGCCGCCGAAGCTGCGTCGAACCTGCCGCCCGCCCCCGCCGGCCACAGCACGTGCCAGGCGAAGAACACCGCCAGGTTGACGATCACGCCGACCACGGCGGCGGTGATAGCGGTCAGCGGCGCCGTGAGCTTCAGGTTGCCGTGGGTCGATTCGATGAACGGCCCGCCCAGCAGGATGAACAGGAACGACGGCAGGAAGGTGAAGAAGCACACCACCGTCGCCGCCACGGCGCCCGCCAGGGGCAGCGCGCCGGCGCCGTACAGGGCCTGCTGCCAGCCGCCCACGAAGCCCACGAAAGAGACCACCATGATCAGCGGCCCCGGCGTGGTTTCGCCCAGCGCCAGCCCGTCGATCATCTGCGTGGCGCTGAGCCAGCCGTAGTGGTCGACCGCGCCCTGGAACACATAGGGCAGCACCGCATAGGCGCCGCCGAAGGTCAGCAGCGCGGCCTTGGTGAAGAACCAGGCCATCTGCGTCAGCGCGCCGTGCCAGCCGTAGAGCGCCGTAAGCCCGCCGATGGCGCCCAGCCACAGCGCGAGGAACACGGCCAGCACGCGCGCGAAGCGGCCCCAGCCGAAGCGCGCATGCGCCGGCGTGGGCGTGTCGTCGTCGATCAGCGCAGGGCCGGACGATGCCGCCGCGGCGCCGTGCCCGCCGCCCGGCATGAAGCGGGCCGGCGCGACCCGGCTGCCGACATGACCGATGGCAGCGGCCGCGAGCACGATCAGCGGGAACGGCGCCTTCAGCGCGAAGATCGCCACGAAGGCTGCCGCAGCGATCGCCCACAGCCAGGCGTTCTTGAGCACCCGCGAGCCGATGCGCCAGGCCGCGAACAACACGATGGCCGTCACAGCAGGCTTCACGCCGTACAGCAGCCCCGCCACCGCCGGCACCTCCCCGTAGGCCAGGTAGACCCACGACAGCGCGATCAGGATGAAGAGCGACGGCAGCACGAACAGCACGCCCGCCGCGATACCGCCCCAGGTGCGGTGCATGAGCCAGCCGATGTAGGTGGCGAGCTGCTGGGCCTCCGGGCCGGGCAGCAGCATGCAGTAGTTCAGCGCATGCAGAAAACGCTTTTCCGAGATCCAGCGCCGGCGCTCGACCAGCTCCTGGTGCATCAGCGCGATCTGTCCGGCCGGCCCGCCGAAGCTGATGAAGCCCAGCTTGAGCCAGTAGCCGAAGGCCTGCCAGAAGCTGACAGGGGCAGGGGGCGCTGCGGATTCGGGCGGCATCGAGTCCTTCGCTATGTGAGGAATGCGTCGTAGGCGGTCTTGAGTATCAGGGCGCTCACCACCACGATGAACACCACCCGCACGAAACCGGCGCCATGCTTGAGCGCCACGCGGGTGCCGAGCAGGCTGCCGGCCACGTTGGCCACCGCCATCACCAGCCCGTAGTGCCACCAGACGTGCCCCTTGGCGGCCAGCAGGATCAATGCGGCGGCGTTGGTCAGCGTGTTGATGATCTTGGCGGAGGCCGAGGCGTTGAGAAAGTCGTAGCCCATCCAGCGCACGAACAGGAACACCAGGAAGCTGCCGGCACCGGCGCCGAAGAAGCCGTCGTAGAGACCGATCGACAGGCCGATCGTGCAGGCCGCCAGCGTCTCGGCGCGGCCGCTGAAGCGCGGTGCGTGCATGCGCCCCATGTCCTTGCGCGCCAGCGTGTAGAGCAGCACCCCCAGCAGGATCACCGGCAGCGCCCGGCGCAGGAAGTCGCCCGGAAACAGCGTGACACCCCAGGCGCCCAGCATCGAACCGACGAAACCGAGCACCGCGGCCGGCCACAGGGCGCCCCATCGCATCTGCACCCGCTGGCTGAATTGCGCCGCCGCGGCCGCCGTGCCCCATATCGACGCGCTCTTGTTGGTGCCCAGCAGCGTCGCCGGTGGTGCACCCGGAAACACGGCGAACAGCGCCGGGACCAGGATCAACCCGCCTCCGCCCACGATCGAATCGACAAAACCCGCGAGCAGCGAAGCGCCCGTCACCACCAGCATTTCCATGCCCGGATTGTCTCATCCGGATCGCTATCGAAACGATAGCTATAGATGACCACATTGCGGGCGCATGCGGTTGATTTGGTTAGGAGAAAAAATCTGCCGGCACCGTGCGCGCCGGCATAAAAAAGGCGCCGACCAGCGGCGCCTTCCAAACTCAAACCGGCATCTCGTATGGAGCCTTTGAAGGATTTTTCTTGTTGAAGGGAAATTGTCTCCTCGGACCCTCGGCAGCACGAGCAGGGCCCGTTCGCGAGTGGGCAGACTTTAGGGGGTGCACCGCGCCAGTGCATTGGGAATTACCCGCTTCGCCCTGGCCCAGGCAGCCTGTTTGCGGACCAAAGTGTTTCTGGTGGTAAATGAAGTGGCACTGGCCACCAGGACCGCCGTCGTTGCAAGCGACAGCGCGGCGGATTGCACGCCAAGGCGGAAAGCAGCGAGCTGTGCTGGGCCTCGATCTTGCTCGGCATCTTGATACATCTGGGAGGCTGACCAGCCGAGGGAGAACACCATGCCGTCCATGTCCGAAAGCGAACGCATCGCCCTGGCCGCCCGCCTTCACGTGGCACTGCGGCGAAAGCATGGACGCGTGACCGACACCGAATGGATGGCCACCAATGCCGAGTACGCCGCCGAGATCGTGCGCATGACGCGCGCGCACGCCGCGGAAACCAAGGACGAGGAGCTCGACCAACTCGCCACCCGCCTCGAGCAGGCCATGGAGCCGCTGGCGCGCGCCGCACGGCTGGCGGCGCGTGCGCCCGACGGCAATCCGCCGAACCCGTCGCCGCGCTCCGTTGGCGGGCTGCGCTGACTCCTTCTTGGGGAGCGTTCAGGACGCGGCCAGCGCAGCCTTGCGGATCGACTGCAGCGTGCTGGCAGGCGTGATCGCCTCCGGGTCGAGCAGGCAATGCAGGATCGCCGGCTTGCCGCTCGCACGTGCTCGCGCCAGTGCGGGGCCGAACTCTTCGGTGCTCGTGACACGCTCGCCATGCCCACCGAACACCTCGGCATAGCCGCGGAAGTCGGGGTTCTTCAGCTGCGTGGCGCTGATGCGGCCCGGGTAGTGCTTTTCCTGGTGCATGCGGATCGTGCCGTACATGGCGTTGTCGAGCAGCACCACGAGGATGGGCAGGCCGTACTGCACGGCGGTGGCGAATTCCTGGCCGTGCATCATGAAATCGCCGTCTCCCGCAAACACCACCACCTCGCGCCCGGGCCACAGCCGCTTGGCGCCCACGCCGGCCGGCAGGCCGTAGCCCATCGAGCCGCTGGTCGGCGCCAGCTGGCTCGCGAACGCGCGGAACGGCCAGAAGCGATGCACCCAGGTCGCGAAGTTGCCCGCCCCGTTGCAGAAGATGGTGTCGGCCGGCAGCACCTCGCGCAGGTGCTGCATGACCTCGCCCATCTGCAGCGGGCCGGGGATGCGGATGGGGGCGGGGTCGCTCCAGCGCAGGAAGTCTTCGCGCGCGGTCTTCGTCTCTGCCTGCCAGACGGGCGGTGAAGACGGGCGCAATGCGGCCACCGCTTCCGCAAAGGCCTGCGGCGTGGCGTGGATGCCTTGTGCCGGGCGGTAGAGCTTGCCGAGCTCGTCGGCATCGGCGTGCACATGCACCAGCGCCTGCTTCGGCTGCGGAATCGCCAGCAGTTCATAACCTTGCGACGGCACTTCCGACAGGCGCCCGCCAACCAGCAGCACCAGGTCCGCCTGGCGGATGCGCTCGAGCATGCGCGGATTCGCGCCGAGGCCCAGGTCGCCTGCATAGCAGGGATGCTCGGCCGACATCAGCATCTGGCGGCGGAACGAGCAGTACACCGGCAGCGAATAGGCTTCGGCGAAAGCTGCGAACTGCTGCGTCGCGGCTTCGGACCAGCGGCTGCCGCCCAGGATGACGACGGGGCGCTGCGCCTGCGACAGGCGCTGCTGCAGCTCGGCGAGTTGCGACGCACCGGGATGGGTTTCGGTCACCGCATAAGGCAACGCATCGGCCACCGCGGTGGCTTCGGTCAGCATGTCTTCCGGCAGCGCAATCACCACCGGACCGGGCCGGCCCGAGGTCGCGACATGGAAGGCGCGCGACACCAGTTCAGGCACGCGCGCCGGATCGTCGATCTGCACCACCCACTTGGCCATGGTGCCGAAGACCGCGCCGTAGTCCAGCTCCTGGAAGGCTTCGCGGCCCAGCGCCTCGCGCGCCACCTGGCCCACGAACAGCAGCAGCGGCGTCGAATCCTGGTGCGCGATGTGCACGCCGGCGGCCGCGTTGGTCGCACCGGGGCCGCGCGTGACGAAGCAGACGCCCGGGCGTCCGGTGAGCTTGCCCTGCGCCTCGGCCATCATCGCCGCGCCGCCTTCCTGGCGGCACACCGTCACCTCGATGGACGCATCGTGCAGCGCATCGAGCACAGCCAGAAAACTTTCGCCGGGCACGCAGAAGAGCTGCTTGACGCCGTGGGTGATGAGTTGATCGACCAGGATCTGGCCGCCGGTGCGGGGTGAGGTCATGAGGGCTCCGAGGGATTGAAGATGTTCAGGAGAGCGCGGCGCATGCAGCGGCGATGCGCGCACACGCCTCTTCAAGCTGCGCCATCGACGTCGCATACGAGATGCGGAAATACGGCGCCAGACCGAACACGCTTCCCGGCACCACCGCCACGTCGAAATCCTGCAGCAGGTAGCGGCAGAAGTCGCTGTCGGTCTGCAGCAGCGCACCGCCGGCGGTGCGTTTGCCGAGCACGCCGGCACAGCTTGCAAAGGTATAGAAGGCGCCCTCGGGCACGCGGCAACGCAGGCCGGGCGTGCGGTTGAGTGCGGCCACCACGAAGTCGCGGCGCGCCTGGAAAGAAGCGCAGCGCTCGGCCACGATGCCCTGCGGCCCGGTGAGCGCCTCGATCGCGGCGGCCTGGCTGATCGACGACGGGCACGAGGTCGATTGGCTCTGCACCACGGCCATCGCGGCGATCAATGCACGCGGCCCGGCGCCGTAGCCCACGCGCCAACCGGTCATCGCGTAGGCCTTGGACACGCCGTTCACGGTGAGCGTGCGTTCGCGCAGCCGCGGCTCGACGGCCACCGGCGTCGCGAATGCGAGGCCGTCATAGAGGATGTGTTCGTAGATGTCGTCGGCCAGCACCCAGACGCCCGGGTGGTCCAACAGCACGTCGGTGATCGGCTTCAGTTGCGCGGCGCTGTAGGCCGCGCCGCTCGGGTTCGACGGCGAGTTGAGAAACAGCCAGCGCGTGCGCGGCGTGATGGCCGCCTGCAGTTGTTCCGCACTCAGGCGAAAGCCGTTCCCTTCGCTGCACGCGACCGCAACGGGCACGCCGCCGCAGATCTGCACGATGTCCGCGTACGAGGTCCAGTACGGCGCGGGCAGGATCACCTCGTCGCCCGGATTCAGGCTCGCCATCAGCGCGTTGAAGATCACCTGCTTCGCGCCCGCGCTCACGCTGATCTCGTCGAGCGCGAAGGCCAGCGCGTTGTCGCGCTGGAACTTGAGCTGCACGGCCGCCTTCATCGCGGGGCTGCCGTCGAGCACCGTGTAGCGCGTGTCGCCGCGCTCGATGGCGCGCACCGCCGCGCCGCGGATGTTCTCGGGCGTATCGAAGTCGGGCTCGCCCGCGCCCAGCACGATCACCGGGCGGCCGGCGCGCTTCAGGGCCTGCGCATGGTCGGTGATGCGCAGGATTTCCGAGACGTGGATGGCGCGCACGCGTTGCGCCGGCGAGAACACGGCAGCGTCTGTCACTTCGTGTAGGTCTCCAGTGGCTTGTCGTTGGGTTCGAGCACCAGCTGCTTCAGCGCCGGGCTCATCGGCAGGTTGAGGCTGGTGTTCTTCGGCGGAATGGCTGCGACGAACCACTTCGTGTAGATCTTCTCGAGCTCGCCGCTCTTCATGAGCTTGCGCAGCGAATCGTCCACCGCCGTCTTGAAAGCCGGGTCGTCCTTGCGGAACAGCAGCGCGATCGGCTCCGAGCCCAAGGCCTCGCCCACGATGCGGTAGGCGGTCGGGTTCTTCGAGTTCGCGATGATGCCGGCGAGCAGGTTGTCGTCGAGCACGAAGGCATCGGCGCGGCCCGACTCCATCAGCAGGAAGCTCTCGAGGTGGTCCTTGCCGAGCATCGTGTTGTAGGAGACGTTCTGCGCGCGTTCGCGCTTGCGCAGCAGCTGCACGGCGGTGGTGCCGGTCGAGGCCGATACGTTGCGGCCCGCGAGCTGGTCGAGCGAGGTGATGCCCGAGTCGACCTTGGTCGCCATGCGCACTTCGCTCACGTACGTGGTGAGCGCGAAGGCCACCTGCTGCTGGCGCGCGGTGTTGTTGGTGGTGGGGCCGCAGCCGATGTCGAGCGTGCCGTTCTGCACCAGCGGGATGGTGTTCTGCGCGGTCACGGCCATGTATTCGAGCTTGGCATTGGGCGTGATGTCCTTCAGCACGCGCTCGCAGAGTTCGACGTGGTAGCCCACGTACTTGTCGCCCGCGCCCAGCATGTAGGCCATGGGCGGCGAGGCTTCGCGCACGCCGAGAACGACCTTGCCGCTCGCCTTGATCTTGTCGAGCGTGCCACCGGTTGGGGCCTGCTGCGCGGTGGCGCTGCCGAAGGCGAGCGCGAGCAGCGCTGCCGCGGTGACGGTCTTGAATCGCATCTTCATGTTCTCTGTCTCCTGGTAGTTTTTCTTTGAAAGGGCGCGGCATGCCCTGCCGGCGCGGCATGATTTTTCGTGGGACATCGCGGAACCGGCTTCGCCGGGCCGCAGATGTCGCCCCCGGTAGGGGGTTGGCAAAGCGACACGAAGTGCGCGAAGCCTGGGGGCGAGCCTCAATCTCCGATGTCGAAGGTCACGCCCTGCGCCAGGGGCAATGCCGTCGAGTAATTGATGGTGTTGGTCGCGCGGCGCATGTACGCCTTCCAGCTGTCCGAGCCCGCTTCGCGCCCGCCGCCGGTTTCCTTCTCGCCACCGAAGGCCCCGCCGATCTCGGCACCGCTCGGGCCGATGTTGACGTTGGCGATGCCGCAGTCGGAACCGGCGCTGGACATGAAGCGCTCGGCCTCGCGCACGTTGAGCGTGAAGATCGACGACGACAGGCCCGCGCCCACCGCGTTGTGCCATTCGATCGCTTCGTCGAGCGAGCTGTAGCGCACCACGTAGAGGATGGGTGCGAAGGTTTCGCGCAGCACGGGGCCGGCGTGCGACTCCAGTTCCACGAGTGCGGGGCGCACGTAGTAGGCGTCCTGCGTGCCGATGCCGTCGACGCGCTGGCCGCCATGCACCTTCGCGCCAAGTTCGCGGCTTTCGCTCAAGGCCTTCTGCATCCCGTCGAAGGCGGCGCGGTCGATCAGCGGACCGACCAGCGTGCCGGCCTCGCGCGGATCGCCCACCTGCACGTTGCCGTAGACCTTCGCGAGCTTGGGCACGAGCTGGTCGTACACGCTGTCGTGCACGAACAGGCGGCGCAGCGTGGTGCAACGCTGGCCGGCCGTGCCCATGGCCGAGAACGCGATGCCGCGCAGCGTGAGGTCCAGGTCGGCCGAGGGCGTGACGATGGCGGCGTTGTTGCCGCCGAGTTCGAGGATCGCGCGGGCGAAGCGCGCAGCGAGCTTGGGCCCGACCTGCCGGCCCATCGCGGTGGAGCCGGTGGCCGAGAGGATCGGCACGCGATGGTCGTCGACCAGCACCTCGCCGATATCGCGCTGGCCCAGCAGCAGGCCGAGCAGGCCTTCGGGTGCATCGCCGAAACGCTCGATGGCGCGCTGCGCGATGGCATGCACGGCGAGCGCGGTGAGCGGCGTCTTTTCGGACGGCTTCCACACCACCGAGTCGCCGCACACCAGCGCGAGCGCCGCATTCCACGACCACACGGCCACCGGAAAGTTGAAGGCCGAGATCACGCCGCACACGCCCAGCGGATGCCAGGTTTCCATCATCCGGTGCTCGGCGCGCTCGGTGGCCAGCGTGAGGCCGTAGAGCTGGCGCGAGAGGCCGACCGCAAAGTCGCAGATGTCGATCATTTCCTGCACTTCGCCTGCGCCTTCGGACGGGATCTTGCCGGCCTCCAGCGTGACGAGGCGGCCAAGGTCTTGCTTGGCGGCGCGCAGCTCTTCACCGAGCAGGCGCACCAGCTCGCCACGGCGCGGCGCCGGCACATTGCGCCAGGCCTTGAAGGCCTCGTGCGCACGGCCGATGGCGCCGGTGGCTTCGACGGCGGTGGTCTGCGGCACCTGCGCGATCACTTCGCCGGTGACCGGCGAGCGCACCGTCAGCTCGCCGCCGGTGTGGGCGGAGCGGGGCACGCCCAGGCGCTGCAGCAGTTGCTCGATCTCGGTGGCGAGGGAATGGGGGGCTTGGGCTTCGGACATGGGCGCTCCGGAAAGGAGGAGGAAAAAGAAAGGCGACAGGGGCGACGGAATGCGGCCAATATCTGCGAATCCCGCGCGGTTGCCTAGTGAAAAAATGGAAGGACTTGATGCGTTTCGGGAATGAACTGCGCCTTCGGAGGAGACTGTTTGTCTCGTGGGTCGAACGGCCAGGCCGGTCCGCCGGGTGGTGAGACCGCGACCTTCGCTCACTGTGGCTTGGGGGCCTCGGGCACGGTGATGCGCTGCCCCGCCGGCGAGCCCGCCAGGCTTTGCGCCGGCCTTCTCAGCGTCGCATCGAAGGGGTTGATCTTCGGCCCGATCGCCGCCGCCTCGCGCTTGAGCAGTTCCACCACCGTGGGCATGCGGTCCGCATTGAGCCGGTCCGCGATCGTGCCCACGCTCAAGGCGGCCACCGCGCGGCCTTCGCGGTCGAGGATCGGCACCGCCACCCCGGCCATGCCTTCGAGCAGCCCGGTGTTGCGCCCCGCATAGCCCGCCTGCCGCACGCGCTCGATCTCGGTGCGCAGGTAGACCTCGTCGTACACACCGTACTCGCGCACGCGCGAGAGATTGAAGCGGATCACCTCCTCGCGTTCCGCCTCCGGCAGGAAAGCCAGGATCGCCAGCGCCCCCTGCCCCACGCCCAGCGCGATGCGCCCGCCGATGTCGCCCGTGAACGAGCGGATCGGAAACGGCCCCTCGCTGCGGTCGAGGCACACCGCGTCGAAGCCGCTGCGCACCAGCAGGAAAATGCTGTCGCCCAGGCTCGCGCACAGGCGCAGCAGCACCGGCCGGCAGATCGCGCGCAGGTCGCCGGGGTTGCCGGCATTGGCCGCGAGCGCGAAGAAATCGATGCTCAGGCGGTAGAGCTTGGTGCGTTCGTCCTGCTCGACCATGCCTTCGGCGATCAGCGATTGCAGCAAGCGGTGCGTGGTGGCCTGGGTCAGGCCCACGGAACGTGCGATCTGGGTCACGCGGCCGCCCTCGGCCTGCACCGCGCCGAGCGCGCGGATCACCGAAAAGACGCGCGGCACGCCGCCGCTGGCCGCCGGCACCTCCGAGGTGGTTTCCATACCTTGCTCCTGTGGAATTCCGTGGATTACTTTCGGCCATCATATTTCAATGAACGGAATAAATCAGATAAATATTCTGATTAATGGAATACCCGAGGCGATCTGGCGCAATCGTTGCAATAGAGTGAATTGAAAGTACTCAGCGGTCCATGGCCTGCACCAAGACGTCGCACGCCATCTTCCTGCCCCACAGAAAGGCGCTTCCATGTCATTCCTACGGCTCACCGACGTGACCAAGTTCTACGGCAGCACCCGCGCGGTCTCCGCCATGAACCTCAGCGTCGAAAAGGGCGAGTTCGTCTCGCTGCTCGGCCCTTCGGGCTGCGGCAAGACCACGACGCTGCAGATGATTGCGGGCTTCGAGGCCGTCAGCAGCGGCCGCATCGAACTCGCGGGCAAGGACATCACGCACGCCAAGGCCAACACGCGCGGCCTGGGCATCGTGTTCCAGAGCTACGCCCTCTTCCCGCACATGACGGTGGCCGACAACGTGAGCTTCGGCCTCGAGATGCGCAAGATGCCCAAGGCCGAGCGCGCGGAACGCGTGAAGCAGGCACTGGCGCTGGTGCACCTGGAGCCGCACGCCACCCGCTACCCGCGCGAACTCTCGGGCGGCCAGCGGCAACGTGTGGCGCTGGCCCGCGCGCTGGTGATCGAGCCGCCGGTGCTGCTGCTCGACGAACCGCTCTCCAACCTCGACGCCAAGCTGCGCGAGGAAATGCAGTTCGAGCTGCGCCAGATCCAGCGCAAGGTCGGCACCACCACGGTGATGGTCACGCACGACCAGAGCGAGGCCATGTCGATCAGCGACCGCGTGGTGGTGATGGAAGGCGGCTGCGCCACGCAGATCGACCATCCGCACCGGGTGTACGAGCATCCGAGCACGCGCTTCATCTCCACCTTCGTGGGCAAGGCCAACCTGCTGAACGGCCGCGTGACCACCTGCAGCGCCGGCAGCTGCAACGTCGAGGTCGGTCCGCTCGCGGTCGAAGTCAACGAAGGCGGCTTCAAGTCCGGCGCCTCGGTGCTCATGAGCGTGCGCCCCGAAAAACTGCAGCTGGTGACGGCCGGCCGCGGCCGGCTCGACGGCACGGTGCAGGAACGCTTCTTCCTCGGCAGCCAGTGGCTCTACCGGCTGGGCACGTCCGCCGGGGACCTGATGGTGCTGAGCCCCAACGACGGCCGCGACGCGCTCGACGAAGGCGATGCCGTCGGCATCGACTGGCCCGCGCACTGCACGCGCCTGCTGCCGGCCGAGGAGGCCGTGGCGGCATGAGCGGCATGAAGAACAAGGCCGCGCCCTGGTGGCTGTCGGGCCCTGCCCTGCTGCTCTTCGCCGCACTGCTGCTGGTGCCGCTGCTGCTCACCGCCGTGCTGTCCTTCAACGTCTACGACCCGGCCACCGGGCCGAAGGCCGGCGAGTTCACGCTCGACCACTACGCGCATGTGTTCACCGACTCGTACTACCACGGCATCTTCTGGCGCACCTTCTGGATCTCGGCGCTGGTCACGCTGATCTGCGTGGTCGTCGGTGCGCCCGAGGCCTACGTGCTGAGCCGCATGCGCAACCCGTGGCGCTCGGTGCTGCTGCTGGTGGTGCTGGCGCCGCTCCTGGTGTCGGTGGTGGTGCGTGCCTTCGGCTGGAGCATGCTGCTCGGGCCCGAGGGTGCGATCAACGCGCTGCTCGGCCTCGTGGGCATCGGGCCGGTGAAGATGCTCTACACCGAGACCGCGGTGATCGTCGCGCTGGTCCACGTGATGCTGCCGTTCATGGTGATCCCGGTCTGGACCTCGCTGCAGAAGCTCGACCCGGGTGTCGAGAACGCGGCGCTGTCGCTCAAGGCCTCGCCCTTCACCACGCTGCGCCGCATCGTGCTGCCGCAGGTGATGCCGGGCATTCTTTCGGGCAGCCTGATCGTGTTCGGCCTGGCCGCGAGCTCGTTCGCGATTCCGGGGCTGCTCGGCGGGCGGCGGCTCAAGATGGTCGCGACCGTGGTGTACGACGAGTACCTCAGCGAACTGAACTGGCCGCTCGGCGCCGCGATCGCGCTCACGCTGCTGGCAGCCAACCTCATCGTGATGCTGAGCTACAACCGCCTCGTCGAAGGCCGCTACAAGAAAGCGCTGGGCTGACCGCATGAGCAAGAACGGCCCCTTCGCCCTCGCGTTCAACGCGCTCGTCATCACCTTCATGCTGGCGCCGCTGCTGGTGGTGTGCATCGTCGCGTTCACGCCAGAGAACACGCTGACCATTCCGACCACCCGCTTCTCGCTGCGCTGGTTCGCCGCGGTGTTCGCGCACCCCGACTTCATGCAGTCGTTCTGGAACAGCCTGTGGCTCGCGCTGGCCTCGGCCACCATTGCCACGCTGCTCGCGGTGCCGGCCGGCATGGCGATCACGCGCTACGCCTTTCCGGGGCGCGACTTCCTCAACGCGCTGTTCCTCTCGCCGCTGATCATTCCGCACCTGGTGCTGGGCGTGGCGCTGCTGCGCCTGTTCGCGCTGGTGGGCGGTACCGGCAGCTTCGGCTGGCTGGTGATGGCGCATGCGCTGATCGTCACGCCCTACACGCTGCGCCTGGTGGTGGCCGCACTCGTGGGCTTCGACCGCAGCGCCGAGCAGGCCGCGCTCTCGCTGGGCGCGAGCCAGGCCACGGTGTTCCGGCGCATCACGCTGCCGATGATCCTGCCGGGGGTGACGGGCGGCTGGATGCTGGCCTTCATCAACAGCTTCGACGAAGTGACGATGTCGATCTTCGTGACTGCGCCGAGCACGGTGACGCTGCCGGTGCGCATGTACATGTATGCGACCGAGTCGATCGATCCGCTGATGGCGGCGGTGTCGGCGCTGATGGTGGCGGTGACGGCCGTGGCGATGGTGATCCTTGATCGCGTCTATGGGCTGGACCGCGTGCTGGTGGGGCGCAAGTAGATCCATGAGTGCAACGACATCCCATGCGCTGCTGCATCGCGTGGCCGAAACCGGCCGCGCCGCCGTGCCCTTCACGCTCGACGGCAAGCCCGCCTCCGCGCTGGCCGGCGACACCGTGCTCACCGCAGTGCTCACGCAAGGCAGCCAATTGCGCCGCAACGAATTCAGCGACACCCCCCGCGCCGGCTTCTGCATGATGGGCGCCTGCCAGGACTGCTGGGTCTCGACGGCCGAAGGCGAACGCCTGCGCGCCTGCTCCACCTTCATCGCGCCGGGCATGGCGCTGGTCACCGGGCGAGGCGGCGCATGACGGGCGCCGGACTTCAACCCGTGATCGTCGGCGCCGGACCGGCCGGCGTGCGCGCAGCGCAGGCCCTGGTGGCGCACGGCCTGCGGCCGGTGGTGATCGACGAAGCCTCGCGCGCCGGTGGCCAGATCTACCGCCGCCCGCCCGCCAACTTCGTGCAGCGCACGGCGGCCACGCTCTACGGCTTCGAGGCCGCACGCGCGAACGCCGTGCACGAAGCCTTCGACGCGCTGCGCGACCGCATCGACTACCGGCCCGACAGCCTCGTCTGGAATGCGCAAGGCGGTGTGCTCGACGTGCTGCACAACCCGACGCGCAGCACGGCCCGCGTGCCGCATGGCGCGCTGATCGTCGCGACCGGCGCCACCGACCGCGTGCTGCCGGTGCCGGGCTGGACATTGCCCGGCGTCTACACGCTCGGCGGCGCGCAGGTGGCACTCAAATTCCAGGGCTGCGCCATCGGGCAGCGCGTGGTGCTCATGGGCACGGGGCCGCTGCTGTACCTCGTGGCCTACCAGTATGCGAAGGCGGGCGCCAAGGTCGCGGCCGTGCTCGACACCGCGCGCCTCGGCGACCAGATCGCCGCGACGCCCGCGATGCTGCGGCAACCCGCCGTGTTCGCCAAGGGCGTGTACTACGTGGCCTGGCTGCGCGCGCACGGCGTGCCGCTGCACGGCGGTGTGCGTCCGCTGCGCGTGGTTGGCGATGCCGAGGCGCGCCGCGTCACCGGCGTTGCATGGCATGACGGCCGCGAAGAGCGCACGCTGGATTGCGACGCGGTCGGCTTCGGCTACGCGCTGCGTTCCGAAACCCAACTGGCCGACCTGCTGGGCTGCCGCTTCGAGTTCGCGCCGCTGCACCGCGCCCATCTGCCGGTGCGCGATGCGGCCGGCCGCTCCAGCGTGGAGGGCGTCTACCTCGCGGGCGATGGCGCCGGCATCATGGGCGCCGACGCGGCCGAATGGGCCGGCGAGCGGGCCGCGCTCGCGCTGCTGGCAGACCGCGGCGTGGCCGTCGATGCCGCGCGCGCCAAAGTACTCGAGCGCAAGCTCGAAGGACTCGCGGGTTTCCGGCGCGGCCTGGAACGCGCCTTTCCGCTGCCGCAGGACTGGGCCGCGAATGCACCCGACGATCTGGTCGTCTGCCGCTGCGAGAACATCACGGCCGGCGCGCTGCGCCAGACCGTCTCCGTCAACGGCGCCGACGAGATGAACCGCCTCAAGGCCTTGTCGCGCGTCGGCATGGGCCGCTGCCAGGGCCGCATGTGCGGCGTGGCGGCCGCCGAGATCCTCGCGCATGCGACAGGCCAGCCGCTGGCGCAGGTGGGCCGGCTGCGCGGGCAGGCGCCGATCAAGCCGATTCCGATCCAGCTCGTCACGCAAGCACCCATCGCGGGAGCCGGCGCATGAGTTCGATCAAGACATTGCGCACCGATGTGGCCATCGTCGGCGGCGGCATCGTCGGCGCCTCGGCCGCACTCGCATTGCGGCAGATGGGCATCGGTGTGGCGCTGCTGGAACGCGACCTCTGCGGCTCGCGCTCCAGCGGCGTGAACTACGGCGGCGTGCGGCGCCAGGGCCGGCCGCTGAACCAGTTGCCGCTCGCGCAGCGCGCGCACCGGATCTGGGGCCGCCTGCCTTCGCTGATCGGCACCGACGGCGAGTACCTGCGCTCCGGCCATTTCAAGATCGCGCGCAGCGAAGCCGACATGGCGTCGCTGGAACGCTACCGCGCGCAAAGCCTCGATTTCGATCTCGGGCTCGAACTGATCTCCGACGCCCGCCTGCGCGAACGCTGCCCCTGGCTCGGGCCGCGCGCCGTCGGCGGCTCCCTGTGCGTGGAAGACGGGCAGGCCAATCCGCGATTGGTGTCACCCGCCTTCGCGCTCGCGGCGCAGCGCGCGGGCGCGAAGGTCTTCGAGCGCCACAAGGTCGACGAGGTGGCGCACGACGGCGCGACCTTCATGCTGCGTTCGGGCAACGCGCTCGAAGTGCATGCGCCGGCGCTGCTCAACTGCGCGGGCGCATGGGCCGGCCCCATCGCGACGTACTTCGGTGAAGCCGTTCCGCTGCAATCGGGCCACCCCGCGATGGCCGTGACCGAGCCGCTGCCCTTCTTCATGGACTGGAGCCTCGGCGTGGAAGGCGGCGGCATCTATTGCCGGCAGGTCGCGCGCGGCAACCTCGTGCTGGGCGGCGGCGGTGCGGGCGTGCCGCTCGACGCCGACCGTGCGCGCTCCGACCGCGACGCCATCGCCTCGCTCTCGGCGCAGGCTATCGCGCTCCTGCCCGCGCTGCGCCACGCGCATTTCATCCGCACCTGGAGCGGCACCGAGGGCTACCTGCCCGACCGCCAGCCGGTGCTCGGCCCAAGCCGCACCACGCCGGGCCTCTTCCACGGCTTCGGCTTCGCGGGCGCGGGCTTCCAGATCGGCCCGGCCGCGGGCGAAGTGCTGGCCGAGCTCGTGCGCGATGGGCACAGCAGCACGCCGATCGACGCCTTCTCGATCGACCGCTTCTTCGCGCAAGAACAAACCGTCACCCCCACCTCCCCCTGAAAGGAAAACACCATGTCCCGTTTTCAGAAGACCTTCTTCTCCCTTCGCCGGACCCTGCTCGGTGCGGCGGCGGTCGCCGTGCTCGCGGCCGGCGGTACGGCGAGCGCGCAGACCAAGACGCTCTACATCGGCATGAACGGCGGCACCATGGAGAAGGCATACACGCAGTACGTGTTCCCGGCCTTCGAGAAGCTCTACGGTGCCAAGGTGGTGGTGGTGCCGGGCACCTCGTCGGACATCCTCGCGAAGGCGCAGGCCAACAAGGACCGCCCCCAGATGCACGTGATGTTCCTCGACGACGGCATCATGGTGCGCGCCATCGGCATGGGCCTGTGCCAGAAGCAGCGGCCCAACCCCTCGCTGGCCGAGATCTACCCGGCCGCGCGCTTCAAGGACGACATGGCCAGCGGCGTGAGCCTGGGCATGACGGGCCTCGCCTACAACGCCAAGATGTTCAAGGAAAAGGGCTGGGCGCCGCCCACCTCGTGGATGGACCTGGCAGACCCCAAGTTCAAGGGCAAGGTGGTGTTCCAGTCGATGTCGTCCTCGTCCTTCGGGCTGCACGGCTTCCTGATGTTCAACCGCATCCAGGGCGGCAACGACAAGAACGTGGAGCCGGGCTTCAAGGCCTGGCCCACCACCGTCGGCCCCAACGTGCTCGAGTACATCCCGAGCTCGGCCAAGCTGTCGGAGATGGTGCAGACCGGCGAGGCGGCGATCTTCCCGCTCACGCCCACGGCCGTGGCCGCGCTCAAGACCAAGGGCATTCCGGTGGAATATGCGCCGCCCAAGGAAGGCGCGGTGGTGCTGATGGTGGGCCAGTGCGTGATTGCGAACAACAGCGAGCCCGAGCTGTCGCAGAAGCTCGCCGAGTTCCTGCTGAGCCCGCTGGCCCAGGCCAACGTGCTGCAGTACGGCGCGCAGATCCCGACCAACCCCAAGGCACCGGCCGTGGGCGAAGGCGCGACGCAGGTGGCGGACATCAACAAGTGGATGAAGACCGCGATCACCATCGACTGGGAGAGCATCAACGCCAATCGCCCAGCCTGGAACGCGCGCTGGAACAAGACGATCGAGCGCTGAGCGCGGCTTTTTTCGCCAAGATGGGCACGGGATTTTTCCCGTGCCCATTTTTTTTGAGCCCGGATGTCTGAATGGGCGCCCGCCGTACGACATTGTTCAGGCGAGGCATGGGGCTTCGCCGCCACCCCAAAGGAAGATCATCATGGAATACATGCTCCTGCTCTATTCGGACCCGGCGGGCTTCGCAGCGCTCGGCCCCGCTCAGGTCGGCGAGGCGATGGCCGCCTACGGCGCCTACAACGAAGCCCTGCAGAAGGCCGGCGTGATGCGCAGTTCCAACCGGCTGCGGCCTGCGGCAATGAGCACCACCGTGCGGCTGCAGGCCGGCAAGACCGAGGTGCTCAACGGCCCCTACGCCGAGACGCGCGAACAGCTCGGCGGCTACTTCCTGATCGACGTGCCGGACCTGGACGCCGCACTGTCCTGGGCGGCGCGCTGCCCCGGGGCCAGCCACGGTGTGGTGGAAGTGCGGCCGATCTGGCCCATGGGCGCGGACTGAAGTCGCGTGGCGGCCGACGGCGCTCTCGCGGCAACGCGCGCGGCCGAATCGGCGGCGCGCCAAAGCTACGGCAAGCTGATCGCCTTTCTCTCGGCGCGCACGCACGACGTGGCGGGCGCCGAGGATGCGCTGTCGGAAGCCTTCGCCGCTGCGCTCGCCGAGTGGCCCGTGCAGGGCGTGCCGCAGTCGCCCGAGGCCTGGCTGCTCACCGTGGCGCGGCGCAGGCGGGTCGACGCGGTGCGCCACCGGGTGTTGGACGAAGGGGCAGCCGCGCACCTGCAATGGCTGTCCGACCTCACGGCCGATGAAGACGACGACGCATCCGGCCTGCCCGACCGGCGTCTCGGCCTGCTGTTCGCATGCGCGCACCCCGGCATCGACCGCGGCGTGCGCGCGCCGCTGATGCTCCAGGCGGTGCTGGGTTTCGACGCCGCGACCATCGCCTCGGCTTTCCTGGTCGCCCCCGGTGCGATGGGACAGCGGCTCACGCGCGCCAAGGCCAGGATCCGGCAGGCGGGCATCGGCTTCGGGGTGCCGCCGCGCGAGCGGCTGGCCGAGCGGCTCGACGCAGTGCTGGAGGCCATCTACGCGGCCTTCGCGGAAGGCTGGTCCGACCCCGAGGGCGCCGACGCGCGGCGCCGCAACCTCGCGGACGAGGCGATCTGGCTGGGCCGGCTCGCGGCGTCGCTGCTGCCCGACGAAGGCGAGGCGCTGGGCCTGCTGTCGCTGATGCTGCATGCGCATGCGCGCCGCGAGGCCCGGCGCGATGCGGCTGGCCACTACGTGCCGCTCGGCGAGCAGGACCCGCAGTGCTGGGACGCCGCCATGATCGACGAGGCCGAGGCGCTGCTGTCGCGCGCCAACCGCTGCGGCGACAGCGGGCGCTACCAGCTGGAGGCGGCGGTGCAATCCGCGCACGCCGTGCGGCGACGCACCGGGCAGGCGGACTGGGCCGCGGTCGAGCAGTTGTACGAAGCGCTGTGTGCACTCACGGGGTCACCCGTCGCGGCGCTCAACCATGCAGTGGCGCTGGCGCAGACCCGGGGGCCGGCCGTTGGCTTGACCGCGCTCGACGCGCTGGCCGATGACACGCGGCTTGCGGACTACCAACCATATTGGGCCGCGCGCGCAGACCTGCTCGCACGCTGCGGCGATCTGCCAGGTGCAACGCAGGCCTACCGGCTGGCCATCGGGCTGGAGAGCGATCCGGCGGTGCGGCAGTTCCTGCAACGGCGCGCCGCATCGCTGGCGCGGTGATCCGTCATCACCGTGCGGTGCTGCGCATCCCGGTCGTCTTGCCGAGCATGATCGGCAGGCACAGCGCGTAGAGCGCAGCGCCCACGAGCCACACGATGCCCGGGAAGCGCACGCGATACGCGAAGTAGAGCGTACTGATCAGCAGGGGGCCGAGTACCGAGGCCAGGCTGCTGATGCTCGCGAGCACGCCTTGCAGCCGCCCCTGCTCGGCCTCACCCACGCGCGCCGAGAGCGTCGACTGCAGCGCGGGCTGGCCGATGCCGCCCATGCACAGCAGCGGCAGCAGCGCGAGCGCCATCCAGCCCTGTGTGGCGAAGGCGATCAGGGCGTAGGCCGTGCAATCGGCGATGGTGCCGATGGCAATCGCCGCGCGCTCGCCCCAACGCTCGACCACCGGGCCCGCCACGAAGCCCTGCACCAGCGCATGGATCAGGCCGAAGCACGCGAGCGAAAGGCCGACCGTGGTGCCGTTCCAGGCGTAGCGGTCTTCGCCGTAGAGCACCCATGTCGTGCCGGCGACCTCGCCCACCAGCACGAGCACCAGGAACACGCCCAGCACCGGCAGCAACGCGGGAAAGCCCGCGGCCCAGCGCAGCGGCGCGAGCGGATGGAGCATGCCGCGGTCGAAGGGCTTTGCCGCGAGTGCCGGCGGGCGCGACTCGCGCAACACCAGCAGGCCCACGAGGAAGGTCACGCCATTGAGCACGGCGGCCGCCACGAACGGCAGCCGCACGCCATGGTCGCCGAGCACGCCGCCGATCGCCGGCCCGGCAATGAAGCCCAGGCCGAAGCAGGCGCCCATGCGGCCGAACCAGCGCGCGCGCTGGTGCTCGGGCGTGAGGTCGGCGATGGCCGCCGAGGCCACCGCCATGCTCGCGCCCGTCATGCCCGCGATCGCGCGGCCCACGAACAGCAGCCACAGCGAGGGCGCGAAGGCCATGAAGAGCGCATCGACCGCCGCGCCCAGCACCGAAACCAGCAGCACCGGCCGGCGGCCGAAGCGGTCGCTCAGCGCGCCGAGCACGGGCGCGCAAAGGAACTGCATCAGCGCATAGAGCGACAGAAAGGCGCCGAAGCGCCAGCCCAGGTCGCCGGTGTGGCCGACCTCGCGCAGCAGGCTCGGCACGATCGGCATGACCAGGCTGATGCCGATGGCGTCGAGCGTGACGATTGCGAGGATCACCGCATGCGCGTAGCGGCTGCTCGCAAAAGGGGGAGAAGAAATGCTGGAATTTATCATTGATAAGGAATTATCAGCGATAAATTCCGAGCTGTGAAGCACCCCCACGCATCGGCACGGACATCGGCATGAAACTGGACAACGAAGTGATCCTCGAGGCAGCCCTCGCGCTGCTCGACGAGGTCGGCATGGACAAGCTCAGCACCCGGCTGCTGGCCGAGCGGCTCGGCGTGYAGCAGCCCGCGCTGTACTGGCATTTCAAGAACAAGCGCGCGCTGCTCGACGCGATGAACGGCGAGATCCTGCGCCGCGCCCACGAGCGCCGGCTGCCGCTGCCGGACGAATCGTGGGACGCGTTCCTGCGCGAGAACGCGCGCAGCTTCCGCCGCGCGCTGCTGGCGCGGCGCGACGGCGCGCGCCTGCATGCCGGCAGCGAGCCCGATCCGGGCGACCTGGAGATGGTGGAGGCACAACTCRCGGCCGTGGTCAGCCGGGGCATGCCGGCAACGCAGGCCATGGCGCTGATGATCGCGCTGGGCCGCTACACCGTGGGCTGCGTGCTCGAGGAACAGGCGGCGCCGCCCGACGCGGCGCAGCGCCAGCAGACGCTCGATGCCGCCGCAGCGTCGCGCCCCCTGCTGGCCGAGGCATTCGCCAGCTACCGCAAGGCCGGGCCCGATGCGATGTTCGATATCGGCGTGGACCTCATGCTGGAAGGCGCGAAGGCGCGCCTGGCGGACGCCGCCACCGCGACGCGCCGCCGCGCCACACCCAAAGGCGACGCCAAGCCGCGCCGATAGATCAGCGCCCGTTCTCTTCGAGGATCCAGCCCGCGGCCTTCTCGGCCATCATCAGCGTGGGGCTGTTCGTGTTGCCGCTCGTGATGGTGGGCATCGCGCCCGCATCCACCACGCGCAGGCCCTGGATGCCGCGCACGCGCAGCTTCGCATCGAGCACCGCCATCGGGTCGCCGTCCGCGCCCATCTTGGTGGTGCCGACCGGGTGGAAGATGGTGGTCGCGATGTCGCCGGCCAGGCGCGCGAGGTCTTCGTCGGTCTGGTACTGCACGCCGGGCTTCCATTCTTCGGGCTTGTACTTGGCGAGCGCGGGCTGCGAGGCGATGCGGCGCGTCACGCGCAGCGAGTCGGCCGCCACCTTGCGGTCTTCGTCGGTGCTCAGGTAGTTGGGCGCGATGGCCGGTGCATCCTCGAAGCGCTTGCTCTTGATGCGCACCGAGCCCCGGCTCGTCGGGTTGAGGTTGCACACGCTCGCGGTGAAGGCCGGAAAGCTGTGCAGCGGATCGCCGAAGGCATCGAGCGAGAGCGGCTGCACGTGGTACTCGAGGTTCGGCCATTCGTGCTCGGGCGAGCTGCGCGTGAAGGCGCCGAGCTGCGAAGGCGCCATGCTCATCGGGCCGCTGCGCTTGAACAGGTATTCGAGGCCGATCTTCGCCTTGCCGACCATCGACGAGGCCAGCACGTTGAGCGTGGGTGCGCCTTCGATCTTGTAGACCGCGCGGATCTGCAGGTGGTCCTGCAGGTTGGCGCCGACGCCGGGCGCATCGAGCACCACGTCGATGCCGTGCTGGCGCAGCAGCTCGGCCGGGCCGATGCCCGAGAGCTGCAGGATCTGCGGCGAGCCGATGCTGCCCGCGCTCAGGATCACTTCGCGCTCGGCATGGGCGGTGGCCATCTCGGTGCCGTTCCACACTTCGGCGCCGATGCAGCGTTTGGTGCCGTCTTCCAGTGTCTCGAACAGCAGGCGCGAGACCTGTGCGCCAGTCCACAGTTCGAAGTTGGGCCGGCCATAGCAAGTAGGCCGCAGGAAGGCCTTGGCGGTGTTCCAGCGCCAGCCGTTCTTCTGGTTGACCTGGAAGTAGCCCACGCCTTCGTTGCTGCCGCGGTTGAAGTCGGTGGTGTGCGGCACGCCGGCCTGCACCGCGGCTTCGGCGAACGCATCGAGGATGTCCCAGCGCAGACGCTGCTTCTCGACACGCCATTCGCCGCCCGCGCCATGCATCTCGTCGGCGCCGAGGTAGAAGTCCTCGTGCTTCTTGAAGGCGGGCAGCACGTTCTGCCAGCGCCAGCTGTCGTCGCCGGTGAGCTCGGCCCACTGGTCGTAGTCGCGCGACTGGCCGCGCATGTAGATCATGCCGTTGATGCTCGAGCAGCCGCCCAGCGTCTTGCCGCGCGGATAGCGCAGCGTGCGGCCGTTGAGGCCCGCATCGGGCTCGGTGTTGTAGAGCCAGTCGGTGCGCGGGTTGCCGATGCAATAGAGGTAGCCGACCGGGATGTGGATCCAGTGGTAGTCGTCCTTGCGGCCGGCCTCGATGAGCAGCACGCGCTTGGTCTTGTCGGCGCTCAGGCGGTTGGCGATGAGCGAGCCGGCAGTGCCGGCGCCGATGATGATGTAGTCGAAGGTGGTGTCGCTCATGGCGGCTGGCTTGTTGTCTCTCTTTGTTCTTCGGAAATGACTCGCCGCACCTGCGGCGCCGCCTTTACTTGGCCGTAGGCATGACGAATTCCGCCCCTTTGCCGATGCTCTCCGGCCAGCGCTGCATGATCGACTTCTGCTTGGTATAGAAGCGCACGCCCTCTTCGCCATAGGCGTGCATGTCGCCGAACAGGCTCTTCTTCCAGCCGCCGAAGCCGTGCCAAGCCATCGGCACCGGGATCGGCACGTTGATGCCGACCATGCCGACCTGGATGCGGCGGCTGAACTCGCGCGCCACGTTGCCGTCGCGGGTGAAGCAGCTCACGCCATTGCCGAACTCGTGGGCGTTGATGAGGTCCACCGCGTCCTTGAAGTTCTCCACGCGCACGCAGCTCAGCACCGGGCCGAAGATCTCTTCCTTGTAGATGCGCATCTCGGGCGTGACGTGGTCGAACAGCGTGCCGCCCATCCAGAAGCCATCGCCGCAGCCTTCGCCCGCAGCCGAGCCGTTGAAGCCGCGGCCGTCGACCAAGAGCTTCGCGCCTTCCTTCTCGCCCTGCGCGATGTAGCCGGTGATGCGCTCGTGCGCCGCGCGCGTGACGATCGGGCCCATCTCGGCCGCGAGGTTGGTGCCGTTCAGCACCTTGAGCGTCTTCGTGCGCTCGATGAGCTTGGGGATGACCTTGTCGGCCACGTCGCCCACCAGCACCGCGACGCTGATCGCCATGCAGCGCTCGCCGGCCGAGCCGTAGCCCGCGCCGATCAGCGCATCGACCGTCTGGTCGATGTCGGCGTCGGGCATGACCACCATGTGGTTCTTCGCGCCGCCCAGGGCCTGCACGCGCTTGCCGTGGCGCGCGCCGGTTTCGTAGATGTAGTTGGCAATCGGCGTGGAGCCGACGAAGCTGATCGCCTTGACGTCGGGATGCTCGAGCAGCGCATCGACCGCCGCCTTGTCGCCCTGCACGACGTTGAACACGCCGTCGGGGAGCCCGGCCTGCTTGAACAGTTCGGCAATGCGCAGCGACGGGCTCGGATCGGTCGGGCTGGGCTTGAGCACGAAGGTGTTGCCCGCGGCAATGGCCACCGGGAACATCCACATCGGCACCATCACCGGGAAGTTGAAGGGCGTGATGCCGGCGACCACGCCGAGCGGCTGGCGCAGCGTCCAGTTGTCGATGCCGGTGCTCACCTGGTCGGTGAAGTCGCCCTTGAGCAGCTGCGGAATGCCGCAGGCGAACTCGACGATGTCGATGCCGCGGCTGACTTCGCCCTGCGCATCGGTGAAGACCTTGCCGTGCTCGGCGGTGATGAGGTGCGCGAGCTCGTCCTTGTGCTGGTTGAGCAGGTCGAGAAACTTGAACATCACGCGCGCCCGGCGGATCGGCGGCGTGTCGGCCCAGGCCGGGAAGGCGGCCTGCGCGGCGGCCACGGCGGCCGAGACCTGGGCCACGTCGGCCAGGCCCACCTTGCCGGTGACGGCGCCGGTGGCGGGGTTCGTCACGTCCTGCGTGCGGCCCGAGGTGTTGGCGGCTGGCAGGCCGGCGATGTGGTGATCGATATTTCTGATATTCATGGACATGGTGAGGTCTCCGGAAGGCAATTTGGCCCGGTTCTCGTCTGGAAGGCCAATGATTTCGACGCCATGGGCTTATAAAGCAGCCTTATATGACTACCGCCGCCATGGACCTGCAGATTTTGCGCGCCTTCGTTCTCGCGGCGAGGGAAGGCAACGTGTCGCGCGCCGCCGAACGGCTGCACCTCACGCAGCCGGCGGTGAGCCTGCAGCTCAAGCGTTTTGCCGAGGAGACCGGGCTGCAACTCTTCACGCGCACGCCACACGGGCTGGCGCTCACGGCCGACGGCGCGGCGATGCTGCCGCAGGCCGAGCGGGTGCTGGCTGCCGTGGGCGACCTGCAGCAGGCCGCGCGCAAACTGCAGGGCACGGTGCGCGGGGCGCTGCGCATCGGCACCATCCTCGATCCGGAGTTCACGCGACTGGGCGTGTTCCTGCGCGAGCTGGTCGAGGCCGCGCCGCAGATCGAGACCGAGCTGCGCCACGGCATGAGCGGCAGCGTGCTGGCCCAGGTGCAGCGCGGCGAGCTGGACGTGGGCTTTCACCTGGACCCGGGAGAGGACAGCCAGACGGCGACATCCGCCCCGCTCTCGGTCCGCACGCTCACCCGCTTCACTTACCGCGTGGTCGCGCCGGCCGGCTGGGGCCCGCAGGTGCTGGGCCGCGACTGGAAGGCGCTGGCCGCCCTGCCCTGGCTCGCAACGCCGCCCGAATCGGCACACCACCGGCTGCTGGAGCGGGTGTTCGCGCCGCTCGGCCTCTCGCCGCGGCGCGTGGCGCTGGTGGACCAGGAGGCCTCGATGCTCGACCTGCTGAAGTCCGGCATCGGCCTGAGCCTGGTGCGGGATTCCATCGCCATCCGCGAATGCCAGGCCCACGGCCTCGTGATGGCCGACCGGGTGCAGCTCGACTGCGCGCTGCGTTTTGTCTCGCTGGCGGCGCGACGCGACGAGCCGGTGATCGCGAGCGCCTGGGACGCGCTGGCCAGGGCCTGGAACTGAAGAAAAGCTGAAAAGCCGCCGAGGCATCGGAAGCAGGATCAGGCCCCGGCCAAAAAAACATCGGATTCCGAGAAAAAAACGGCGCAACGCCCTACGCAAACGAGGGGTCTGGAGCACATGGCCGCCGGATGCACCCGGTTACGATGCGCGCATTCCCTGACCCCGATTTTCTGTTTACTTTCTTGCTCACACGCGCCATGTCTTCCGCAACCTCGACTGCCGACGCCCAAGCCGCCGACAGCGCGTTGCCGGGTGTCGCGCAGCAGGATCGGGAAGGCCGCCAATGGACGGTGGCCAGCGGCCGCTGGACGGCGCTGGGCATGTCGTCGCTTCCCGCCTGGCAGGCGCTGTCGAAAAGCCTGGAGGCCGTTCCGCCCGCGGACGACCGCGCCTGGGACCTGCGGCCGATCGAGCAGCTCGACCACATCGGCGCCCAGCTGCTGTGGGAGCACTGGCACCACGAATGGCCTGCCACGCTGGAAATGGCGCCGCAGCACAAGGCCGTGCTCGACCAGGTGGCGCAGTACACCGTCGCCACGCCGGACGAACCGCCGAAGTCGCTGGCCGACCGCGTCCGGGAGTTCTCGCACAACGGCCCGCGCGCGATGTACGCGGCACGCGACTTCATAGGGCTCATCGGCCAGCTCGCGCTCGACGTCTGCACGCTCGTTCGTGCGCCGCACCGCGGACCGTGGCGCGATTTTTCGGGGCACCTCTATCAGTTCGGCGCCACGGCGCTGCACATCACCGCGCTGGTCGGCCTGCTGATCGGCGTGGTGCTGGCCTACCTCATCTCGCAGCAGCTGCGCCTGTACGGCGCCGAGGCCTTCGTGGTCAACATCCTCGGGCTCTCGCTGGTCCGCGAACTCGGCCCGGTGCTGGCCGCGGTGCTGATCGCGGGGCGCTCGGGCTCGGCCATCACCGCGCAGATCGGCGTGATGCGGGTGACCGAAGAACTCGACGCGATGCGCGTCATGGGCATCCCGCACGGCTTCCGGCTCGTGATGCCGCGCGTGCTGGCGCTGGCCATCGCGATGCCGCTGATCAGCCTCTGGACCTCGATGGCGGCGCTCCTGGGCGGCATGCTCGCGGCCGACGCGGCGCTCGACATCTCGCCGTCCTACTTTCTCTCGGCGCTGCCGCGCGCGGTGCCGATCGCGAACCTGTGGCTCGCGTTGGCCAAGTCGGCGGTGTTCGGCATCCTGATCGCGCTGATCGGCTGCTACTTCGGCATGAAGGTCAAGCCCAACACCGAGAGCCTGGGGCGCGGCACCACCTCGTCGGTCGTGACCTCGATCACCGCGGTGATCCTGGTCGACGCGCTGTTCGCAGTGCTCTTCAAGGGCATCGGGTTCCGGGGATGAACATGCCCGCCCGCCCCGACACGACCACCGTGGTGGACATCCGCAAGCTCTGGACGGTGTTCAAGAACGCCGACGGCGAGGAGCAGGTGGTCCACCGCGACCTCGACCTGCACCTCGACCGCGGCGAGGTGCTCTCGCTGGTCGGCGGCTCGGGCACCGGCAAGACGGTGCTGCTGCGCCAGATCCTCGGGCTCGAGAAGCCGACGCGCGGCGCGGTCGAGGTGCTGGGCCAGCCGCCCGGTGAACTCAGCGCCACCGGCGCCGCCAACGTGGGCATGCTGTTCCAGCACGGCGCGCTGTTTTCGGCCTTCAGCGTGCTGGAGAACATCGCCTTTCCGCTGCGCGAGCTGAAGCTGCTGCCCAACGACCTCATCCTCCATGCGGCGCTCGTGAAACTGCAGATGGTGGGCCTCGAACCCCGGCACGCCAACATGAGCCCTGCGGACCTGTCGGGCGGCATGATCAAGCGCGTGGCGCTGGCGCGCGCGCTCATCATGGACCCGCCGCTCCTGCTGCTCGACGAGCCCACGGCCGGCCTCGACCCCGAGGCCTCGGACAGCTTCTGCAACCTGCTGCGCGGCCTGCACCGCGAGCTGGGCCTGACGGTGGTGATGGTCACCCACGACCTCGACACGCTGTTCGACCTGAGCACCCGCATCGCGGTGCTGGCCGACCACAAAGTCATCGTCAGCGGCACGGCACGCGAGGTCATCGCCTACCCGCATCCGTTCATTCACGAATACTTTCTCGGAGGGCGCGGCCAGCGCGCCCTGGAGGCTCTGCATGAGAAACCCGTTGAAACAGCACCGCGGCCCACCGGCGCGGGCCGTTGAAAGGTAGCCACACCATGGAAAACAAAGCCCATGCCCTCGCCGCCGGCGCCTTCGTGCTCGGCCTCATCGCCGCGCTCGTGGGGCTGGTGATCTGGTTCACGCGCGACAACACCGTGCGCAACGTCTACGAACTCTCCACGCGCGACGCGGTCAGCGGCCTGCAGCCGCAGGCCATGGTGCGCTACCGCGGCATCGCGGTCGGCAAGGTGGCGTCGATCGACTTCGACCCCAAGGTGAAGGGCAACGTGCGCGTTCGCATCACGGTCGACCAGCGCGTGCCGCTCACCACCTCGAGCTTCGCCACGCTGAGCTACCAGGGCGTGACGGGGCTGGCCTTCATCGCGCTGGACGACAAGGGCGAATCGAATGTCGCACTCAAGCCGAACGACGACGACCCGCCGCGCATTCCGCTCAAGCCCTCGATGCTCGCCCAGCTGCAGGACCGCGGCGAGGCCATCATCAACCAGGTCGAGGAAGTGACGAAGCGCGCCAACCAACTGCTGAGCGACCCCAACCAGAAGCGCGCGGCCGATGCGCTCGAGAACATCGCGGCCGCCTCGGCCAGCGCCAACACGCTGCTCAAGACCCTCGACGACACGGTGAAGACCGGCTTGAACCCGGCACTGACAAAGCTGCCGGACACGATGGCCTCGGTGAAGAAGGCGGCCGGCGACGTCTCGCGCGTGGCCAACAACTTCAACACCACCGTGGGCCGGCTCAATGCGTCCGACGGTCCGGTCGAGCGCCTGAGCGACGGCACCAAGGCACTGGCGCAGGCGGTCGATTCGTTCAACGCGGCCACCCTGCCGCGCGTGAACCGCGTGGCCGACGACACCTCGCAAGCGGTGCGCCGCCTGGGCCGCGCGGCCGACAGCATCAACGACAACCCGCAATCGCTGCTGTTCGGCAGCGGCGGTACCGCCGCGGGTCCGGGCGAGCCCGGTTTCTCCGCGCCCGCCGCGCGCCCTGGAAGGTGATGAGCATGAAGACGACCCACTCCCTTGCTGCAACCCTCGCGGGCCTCGGCTTCGCGCTGCTGGTCGCCGGCTGCGGCGCGCTGCCGGACAAGCCTGTGCGTTCGACGCTGTACGACTTCGGCCCCGGGCTCGCCGCGACGGCACCCGCGGCGGCGCCAGCCGCAGCCGCCTTGCCCACGCTGGCCCTGGCCGAGTTCGACAGCAACACCCGCCTCGACGGCACGCAGATCCTCTACCGCCTCGGCTACGCGGACGCCAACGAACTGCGGCCCTACGGCCAGTCGCGCTGGAGCCAGCCCCCCGCGCAGCTGCTGCGCCAGCGGCTGCGCGACGCGCTCGCCGAGCGCCGCACCGTGCTCGGCCCGCAAGAAAGCGCAACCATCGCGCGCAGCAAGGGCGAGGTGCCCGACACCCTGCGCATTTCGCTCGACGAGTTCAGCCACTACTTCGATTCGCAGAGCAGCAGCGTGGGCCTCGTTCGCCTGCGCGCCACGCTGATCCGCGGCGCCACCGGCGGCGACCGCGTGCTGGGCCAGAAGACCTTCACGGTGCGCCACCCCGCACCCAGCGCCGACGCGCCCGGCGGCGTGAGGGCGCTGGCCGCGGCCAGCGACGCGGCAGTGGCCGAGGTCGTGCAGTGGCTGGACCAGCTGCAACAACAACCGCGGCAGTAAGCTGTCGTCCGAACGCCGCACTCATTTCAACCACGAGGAGACTCGCCCCATGAACGCAACACGCATCGTTGGCATCCTGCTGATCGTGGCAGGCATCGCGGGGCTGGGCCTCGGCGGCTTCAGCTTCACCAAGGAGACGCACCAGGCCAAGCTCGGCCCGCTGGAGTTCTCGGTGAAGGAGAAGCAGACCGTCAATTTCCCCGCCTGGGCCGGCGTCGCCGCCATCGTGGTGGGCGGCGCGCTGGTGCTGCTGGGCGGCAGGAAGGGCTGAGGCCGGCGCACCGCCATGGCCGACGCCGGCATCGGCGACAGCAACGCCGACGGCAACACCTTCACGCCACTCGACGGCGGCTGCACCTGCGGCGCCGTGCGCTACCGCATGACCGCCGCGCCCCTCTTCGTGCACTGCTGCCACTGCCGCTGGTGCCAGCGCGAAACGGGCTCGTCCTTTGCGCTCAATGCGCTGATCGAGCCCGAGCACCTGCAGTTGCTGCAAGGCACGGTCGACGTCGTGCCGACGCCCTCGGCCAGCGGACGGGGCCAGAAGTACACGCGCTGTCCGCACTGCCGCATTGCGCTGTGGAGCAACTACGCAGGCGCCGGCGATGCCGTCTGCTTCGTGCGCGTGGGCACGCTCGACACACCCGACCGCCTGCCGCCGGACCTGCACATCTTCACGATGTCGAAGCAGCCGTGGGTGGTGCTGCCGCCCGGTGCCCCGGCGGTGACCGAGTACTACGACCGCAAGGACCACTGGCCGGCCGCGAGCCTCGCGCGCTGGCGCACGCTGCGCGACAGGCTGCGAGGCTAGGCGCTCGCCAGCCCCGCCAGCAGCTGCGGCAACAGGTCTTCCGAAGCGCCGCGCAACACCACCGAGGCAGCGTCGTCCAGGTGCGGTAGCGGCTCCATGTTGAGCGTGACGAGCCGGCTGCCGTGCGCCATCGCCAGTTCGGGGAGCTCGGCCGCTGGGTAGACGACGGTCGTGCTGCCGACCACCATGAAGAGGTCGGACTCCTTCGCGGCCACCTGGGCTTCGAGCAGCACGCCAGGGTTCAGCATCTCGCCGAACATCACCACGTCGGGCCGCGCACGCGCGCCGCAGCGCAGGCAGCGGTGGAACGGCCAGGGGCCGCTGCGGTTGCCGCAGCGGTCGCAGCGCCAGCGGCGCAGCGAGCCGTGGAGTTCGAGCACGTCGAGCCCGCCCGCCTGGGTCAGCAGGCCGTCGACGTTCTGCGTGACCAGGCGCGTCGCGGGGCGCAGCCGTTGCAACCGTGCGAGCGCCTCGTGTCCTGGATTGGGCGCGGCCGACTCGACGACCGACACGCGCTGGCCCCAGAACTTCACGAAGCCGGAAGGGTCGCGCTTCAGGTCTTCGGCATGGGAGAACTGCAGGGCGCTCTGGCGCTTCCACAGGCCGTCCGTGTCGCGGTAGGTCGGGATGCCCGAGGCCCGGGACAACCCGGCGCCGGAGAAAACGACGATGCGCCGGGCGGCGCGCAGCAGCGCAATGGCCGATTCGAGAGGAGCAGAAGAAGGAGATGTCGTTTCGGTCGTGAGGGGTCGCGTCATCGCTCTGGTTTTCGAAGATCGGAAGGCCCCGCGGCGGTGGCGCCGAGCCGTTGCGACACGGTGCCCGCGCAGGCCTTGAGTGCGCGCGAGATGTCCCCGTCCCACGCTGTCTGGAAGATGCCGGCCGGGCCGATGGCGGTCACGGCCAGCACGATGGCGCCGGTGTGGTCGAACACCGGCGCGGCCATGGCGCTCACGCCCTCGATCACCTCGCCGTCGGAGCGGCTGATGCCGTGTTCGCGCACTTCCTCGAGCTGGCGCTCGAAGTCGCTCCACGACGGCAGCGGCTGCACCGGCGGCATGCCGGCGGGCGGGGCGGGCTCGGCGGCGCCCTTGCGCTGCTTCTGGCGCTGGCGCTCTTCCTCGAGCAGCTGCCGCACCACCCCGGCATCGAGGTACGCCGCAAAGACGCGGCCCGAGGCCGTGTTGGTGAGCGAGAACACCGTGCCGTGCCGCATGTTCACATGCACCGGCGACGGCGACTCGGCGGTGCGGACGATGGTCGCGCCGCGCGCGCCCCACACCGCCAGCGCCACCGTGTGGCCGGTCTGCTGCGCCAGCGCGCCGATCAGCGGGGTGGCGATGTGCACCGGATCGGCCTGCTGCAGGCTGATGAGCCCCAGTTGCAAGGCCAGCGGTCCGAGCAGATAGTGGCCGCTGGCGCGGTCCTGCTCGATCAGCCCGAGCCGCCCGAAGCTCACCATGTAGGGATGGGCCTTGGCGGCCGTCATGTCGGCTTCGCGCGCCAGGTCTTTCAGCGCCATCGGCCGGCCGTGGTGCACCAGCGCGCGCAGCAACTGGCCACCGACCTCGATGCTCTGGATGCCGCGCTGGGCGGCGCGGTCGGTGTCAGGGGTGTCGCTGGATTCCTTGGTCACGGCCTGCCGATCGTTCGTTCATGAAGAAGGGATTAGACATTAACTGATCCACGGCTTACACTTCGGAAATTCGTTATCCGCGAATTCGTTCGCCTTAAACGAATTTCCTTCCACCCACACAGACCGGAGACACCCGATGAGCCAAGCCAAGAAGTTCGCCAGCCAGGCCGACATGGAAGAGAAGAAGATCACCTTCAGCCAGATCTCGGAACACGCCTGGGCCTATACCGCCGAGGGCGACCCGAACACCGGCATCGTGATCGGCGACGCCTCTGTGCTGGTGGCCGACACCCAGGCCACGCCCGCCATGGCGGCCGACGTGGTGCGCCGCATCCGCGAAGTGACCGACAAGCCCATCAAGTACGTGGTGCTCACGCATTACCACGCGGTGCGCGTGCTGGGCGCGGCCGGCTACGGCGCCCAACACATCCTGGCCAGCCAGGACACGCGCGACCTGATTGTGGAGCGCGGCGAGGCCGACAAGGCCAGCGAAATCGGCCGCTTCCCGCGCCTGTTCCAGAACGTCGAAACCGTGCCCCCCGGCCTGACCTGGCCCACCATGACCTTCACCGGCAGGATGACGCTGTGGCTCGGCAAGCTCGAGGTGCAACTGATCCAGCTGGGCCGCGGCCACACCAAGGGCGACACGGTCGTCTGGCTGCCGCAGGAGCGCACGCTGCTGTCGGGCGACCTGGTGGAGTTCGGCGCCACGCCGTACGCGGGCGACGCCTATTTCAAGGACTGGCCGCAGACGCTGGACAACATTGCCGCGCTCAAGCCCGCTGCGCTGGTGCCGGGCCGCGGCGCCGCGCTCACCACGCCGGCCGAAGTGGCCGAAGGCCTGACCGGCACACGCAACTTCATCTCCGACGTCTATGCGAGCGTGCAGGAAGGCGTGAAGGCCGGGCGCGACCTGAACACCGTCTACAAGGACACCTACGCCAGGCTCAAGCCCAAGTACAGCCAGTGGGTGATCTTCGACCACTGCATGCCGTTCGACGTGAGCCGTGCGTACGACGAAGCCTCGGGCCACGCAGACCCGCGCGTGTGGACGGCGGAACGGGACATCGAGATGTGGAAGGCGCTGGAAGGCTGAGGTCTGGCGCCCTCCCCCAAAAGGGGAAGGAGCAAAGCACAAGAGACACGGAGACATACGTGATCGACTACCAAAGCCTGCGCTTCGACTACCGACGCCACGCCGACCAGGACGCGGCCACGCCTGCCCATCACCCCGTGGTGATCGTCGGCGCCGGCCCGGTCGGCCTCACGCTCGCCATCGACCTCGCGCTGCACCGGATTCCGGTGGTGCTGCTCGACAACGACAACACCCTCTCCAGCGGCTCGCGCGCGATCTGCTTCGCCAAGCGCACGCTCGAGGTGTTCGACCGCCTCGGCTGCGGCGACCGCATGGTCGACAAGGGCGTGTCGTGGCACGTCGGCAAGGTGTTCTTCCATGACGAGCAGGTCTATCGCTTCGACCTGCTGCCCGAACCCGGCCACGAGCGCCCGGCCTTCATCAACCTGCAGCAGTACTACGTCGAGGGCTACCTCGTCGAACGCGCCGCGGCGCTGCCGCTGATCGACCTGCGCTGGAACCACAAGGTGACGGGCATCGAACAGCGCGACGACGGCGCCGTGCTCACGGTGGAGACGCCCGAGGGCGACTACCGGCTGTCGGCCGGCTACGTCGGCGCCTGCGACGGCTCGCGCTCCAACCTGCGCCAACTGCTGGGCCTCGAAGCCAAGGGCCGCGTGTTCCGCGACCGCTTCCTGATCGCCGACATCACGATGGACGCGCAGCTCCCCACGGAGCGCCGCTTCTGGTTCGACCCCTCGTTCCACCCCGGCCAGAGCGTGCTGCTGCACAAGCAGGCCGACGGCATGTGGCGGGTCGACTTCCAGCTCGGCTGGGACGCCGACCCGGTGGAAGAGCGCAAGCCCGAGAACATCACGCCGCGCGTGCGGGCGCTGCTCAACAGCATCGGCTTCGAGGGGGTGCAGTTCCAGATCGGCTGGGCCAGCGTCTACACCTTCGCCTGCCAGCGCATGGAGCACTTCCGCCATGGCCGCGTGCTGTTCGCGGGCGACTCGGCGCATGGCGTGTCGCCCTTCGGCGCGCGCGGCGCCAACTCGGGCGTGCAGGATGCCGACAACCTGGCATGGAAGCTCGCGGCCGTGCTCCAGGGCGAGGCGCCCGACGCGCTGCTCGACAGCTACGCCAGCGAGCGCGAGTTCGCGGCCGACGAGAACATCCGCAACTCCACGCGCGCGACCGACTTCATCACGCCCAAGAGCGAGGTGAGCCGCCTCTTCCGCGACGCGGTGCTGACGCTGACGAAGCGCCATGCCTTCGCGCGCACGCTGGTCAACAGCGGGCGGCTGTCGGTGCCCTCGGTGCTGCGCGACTCGCCGCTCAACACGCCCGACACCGACGCGTTCAAGGGTGCGATGGTGCCGGGCACCGCGGCGGCCGATGCGCCGACCGTGCGGGCCGACGGCAGCACCGGCTGGCTGCTGCGCGAATGCCATGCGGCGCGGTTCACCGCGCTGGTGTTCGGCCAGGGCGACGCGGCCGAACGCAGCCTGCAGGCGCTGAAGGCCGGCGACCTCCCCTTGCACATCGTGCGCGTGGAAGCCGCAACACCCGAAGGCGAACTCGCCATGCAGCGCTACGACGCGCAACCCGGTACCGTGTACCTGCTGCGACCCGACCAGCACGTGTGCGCGCGCTGGCGGCAACCCACGGCAGCGAGCATCCGCGCCGCCATCGACCACGCACTGGCAAAGGCATGAGCACCATGCAACAGCAACTGATCACCACGCCGAACCTCGAGGCCCCCGACGATTTCTACGAGGCGCTCATCGAGGCGCATCAAGGACTCTCCACCGAAGAGAGCCACGCCTTCAACGCGCGGCTCGTGCTCGTGCTGGCCAACCACATCGGCTCGCTCGCCGTGCTGCGCGAAGCCTTCGACGCCGCGCGCGGCAGCTAGCCCCAAGCATTCCAACTTCGTCGCGATTTTCGAAAGAGAACACCATGACCAACGCCAACGCCACCGATCGGCGCTACCAAAGCGGCTTCGGCAACGAATACGCCTCCGAAGCCGTTGCAGGCGCCCTGCCGCAGGGCCGCAGCAACCCGCAGCGCGGTCCCTTCGACCTCTACACCGAGCTGCTCTCGGGCACCGCCTTCACCGCGCCGCGCCACGAGAACCGCCGCACCTGGCTGTACCGCCGCCAGCCCTCGGTGGTGTCGGGCCGCTACCAGCCGCATGCACAGCCGCACTGGACCACCGGCGCCGACCGCGAGATCGCGCTGCCGCCCGAGCCGCTGCGCTGGCATCCGCTGCCGCTGGCCGGCGCCGCGGAAGCCGACTTCATCGACGGCATGCACACCGTCGCCGCCAACGGCGACGCCGAATCGCAGGTCGGCATCGGTTCGCTCATGTACCTCGCGGGCCGCTCGATGGAGCGCCGCGCCTTCGTCAACGCCGACGGCGAGATGCTGGTGGTGCCGCAGCAGGGCCGCCTCGTGATCACCACCGAGCTCGGCGTGCTCGACGTGAAGCCGGGCGAAATCGCGGTGCTGCCGCGCGGCATGGTCTTCAAGGTCGCATTGCCGGACGGCCTCTCGCGCGGCTATGTCTGCGAGAACTACGGCGCGCATTTCCGCCTGCCGGAGCTGGGCCCGATCGGCTCGAACGGGCTGGCCAACGCGCGCGATTTCCAGGCGCCCGTGGCGGCCTTCGAGGAAGACGGCGGTGCCTACGAACTCGTCAAGAAATTCGGCGGCCGCTTCTGGAAGGCGCCGACGAAGCAGTCGCCCTTCAACGTGGTCGCCTGGCACGGCAACCTCGCGCCGGTGAAGTACGACACGGCGAACTTCATGGTGATCGGTTCGATCAGCTTCGACCATCCCGATCCGTCGATCTTCACCGTGCTGACCTCGCCGAGCGACACGCCCGGCACCGCCAACTGCGACTTCGTGATCTTCCCGCCGCGCTGGATGGTGATGGAGAACACCTTCCGCCCGCCGTGGTTCCACCGCAACCTCATGAGCGAGTTCATGGGGCTGGTGCTCGGCGAGTACGACGCCAAGCCGGGCGGCTTCAAGCCCGGCGGCGCGAGCCTGCACAACTGCATGGTGCCGCACGGCCCCGACGAGGAAGCCTTCGACAAGGCCACGCATGCCGACCTCAAGCCGCACAAGCTCGACAACACGCTGGCCTTCATGTTCGAGAGCCGCTACCGCTTCATTCCGACGAACTTCGCGCTGAAGAGCCCGGCGCTCGACACCGACTATGCGGACTGCTGGGCCGGCCTCGAGGACCAGTTCAAGCCATGAAGAAAGCCTTCGCCCTCACGCGCCGCGCAGCGGCCGTCGCCCTGCTGGCCGCGCCGTTCATCGCACACGCGGCGGACTTTCCGTCGAAGCCGATCCGCTTCATCGTGCCCTACGCGCCCGGTGGCACCACCGATCTCGTGGCGCGCACCGTGGGCCAGAAGGTCTCGGAGAAGCTCGGCCAGCCGGTGCTGATCGACAACCGCGGCGGTGCGGGCGGCAACATCGGCATGGATGCCGTGGCCAAGGCCGCGCCCGACGGCCACACCATCGGCTTCGGCGCGATCTCGACCAACGCGCTGAACCCGCACATCTACAAGTCGATGGCCTTCGACCCGCGCCGCGACTTCACGGCGATCAGCCTGCTGGGCACCTCGACCATCGTGCTCGAAGTGCCCGCGGTCTCGCCGATCAAGTCGGTGCCCGACCTGATCGCGGCCGCGAAAAAGACCCCCGGCCTGCCCTACGCCACGGCTGGCGCGGGCACTTCGATGAACCTCGCGGGCGTGATGTTCGCGCAGATGACGGGCACGGAGCTCGTGCACGTGGCCTACAAGGGCAGCGGCCCGGCCATCACCGACATGCTGGGCAACAACATCGGCGTGATGTTCGACAACCTGCCGGCGTCGCTGCCGCACATCCAGGGCGGCAAGCTGCGCGCACTGGCGGTGGCGGGCGCGACGCGCTCGCCGTCGCTGCCCGATGTGCCGACGATGGCCGAAGCCGGACTCAAGGGCTATGCGCTGGAGCCGTGGTTCGGCGTGTACGGCCCAGCGAACCTGCCGGCACCGGTGGTGAAGGCGTTGAACGAAGCCTTCGCCGAAGCGCTCGCCATGCCCGACGTGAAGGCCAAGCTGCAGCAGGCGGGCTTCTCGCCGCGCGGCTCGACCGCGCAGGAGCTGGCCACGCTCACCCAAACCGAATACCAACGCCTCGGCGACGTCGCGCGCAAGGCCGGCATGACCGCCGATTGAACAGATCCACAGAAAGACATCCATGACCGCACTGAACGCCACCCATGACCCGAAGCTGCGCAGCTGGGTCGCCTCGGCCAACGAAACCGGCGCCGACTTCCCGATCCAGAACCTGCCCTTCGGCCGCTTTCGCGCCGCGGGCAGCAGCGAGGCTTTTCGCATCGGCGTCGCCATCGGCGACCAGGTGCTGGACCTGAAGGCCGCCGGCCTGGTCGACACCGACGACATGAATGCGCTGATGAACGCGAGCGTGAAGGAGCGGCAAGCCCTGCGTGCCGCGATCTCGGCGGGCCTCGCCGAAGGCAGCGACAGGCAGGCCGCGTGGTCGAAGGCGCTGCTTGCGCAGGCCAAGGCCGAAATGACCGTGCCCTGCCGCATCGGCGACTACACCGACTTCTACACCGGCATCCACCACGCGACCACCATCGGCAAGCTGTTCCGCCCCGACCAGCCGCTGATGCCCAACTACAAGTGGGTGCCCATCGGCTACCACGGCCGCGCCTCGTCCATCGGCGTGAGCGGCCAGACCTTCAAGCGCCCGCAGGGCCAGACCAAGGCACCCGACGCCGCCGCGCCGAGCTTCGGCCCCTCGAAGCGGCTCGACTACGAGCTGGAGCTGGGTTTTCTCGTCGGCCGCGGCAACGCGCTCGGCGAGCCCATCGCCATCGGCGAAGCCGAAGACCACCTGTTCGGCGTGACGCTGCTCAACGACTGGTCGGCGCGCGACCTGCAGGCCTGGGAGTACCAGCCGCTCGGCCCGTTCCTCTCGAAGAATTTCGCAAGCACGCTGTCGCCGTGGATCGTGTCGATGGAAGCGCTGGCGCCGTTCCGGGCCAAATTCGAGCGGCCGGCGGAAGATCCGCAGCCGCTGCCCTACCTCGATGCCGCGTCGAACCGCGACAGCGGCGCGCTCGACATCACGCTCGAGGTGCTGCTGCAGACCGCGAAGATGCGCGCCGCCGGTGAAGCACCCGCGCGCCTCACACGCGGCAACACCACCGAGGCCTGCTACTGGACCGCCGCGCAGCTCATCACCCACCACACCGTCAACGGCTGCAACCTGCAGCCCGGCGACCTGCTGGGCTCGGGCACGCTCTCGGGGCCGAAGCCCGACGAGGCCGGTTCGCTGATGGAACTCACGCTGGGCGGCAAGCAGCCGATCACGCTGCCCAATGGCGAGAAGCGCACCTTCCTGGAAGATGGCGACATGCTGGTCATGCGCGGCTACTGCGAGCGCGCGGGCGCTGTGCGCATCGGACTGGGCGAAGTCAGCGGGACAGTGGCGGCCTGAGACTTCCCGTGTTGTCCCCTCTCCCAGAGGGAGAGGGAGAAAGACTGTCAGGGCGCGGGTGCGGCGGCTGCAGCCGGCCACGCCACTTCGCTCGCCACCCGCGGCTTGCCCACCGGCGCGGTCGCCTTGCCGATCTTGATGGCCGCCATGTCGGCCTCACTCGGGTACTGGTCCATCAGCCAGTAGTCGAACACGCGGCGCGCAATGGGTGCCGCGGCGCCTGCGCCCCAGCCCGCGTTCTCGACGATCACCGCGACGGCGATCTTCGGGTCGTTGGCCGGAGCGAAGGCCATGAACAGTGCGTGGTCGCGCTGGTGCTCTTCGAGCGCGCGGGCGTTGTACTTGGTGTTCTGCGCCTGCGTCACGGCCTGCGCCGTGCCGGTCTTGCCGGCCGCCTGGTAGCCCGCGCCGGCGAACACGCCGCGCGCGGTGCCGCTGGTGACCACGCTGATCAGGCCCTCGCGGACCACCGCGACGTTGGCCGCCGTGAAGCCGAGGTTTTCCGCCGGAGGCTGCGGCAGCGGCACCACCTGCCCGCTCACCGTGTTGCGCGTGGCCAGCACGAGGTGCGGCTTGTGCTTCAGGCCGCCATCGGCCACGATGGCCGTGGCCTGCGCGAGCTGCAGCATCGTGAAGGCGTTGTAGCCCTGGCCGATGCCGAGCGAGATGGTCTCGCCCGCATACCACTTCTTCTGCTCGGGCCGCTTGTAGGCATTGCGCTTCCACTCGGTGCTCGGCAGCACGCCGCGCACCTCGCCGCCCAGGTCGATGCCGGTGATCTGGCCGAAGCCCAACGGCTTCATGGCGTCATGGATCACGTCCACACCCATCTCGTTGGCCAGCGAGTAGTAGTAGATGTTGCTCGACAGCTGGATCGAGCGGCGCATGTCGACGCCGCCGATGTTGCCCTCGGGACTGCCGAAGCGATGGCCGCCGAAGTTGAAGTAGCCGGGGTCGTTGATCACCACGCTGGGCCCGCGCTTGCCGGTCTGCAGCGCGGCCAGCGCCATGAACGGCTTGTAGGTCGAACCGGGCGGGTAGGTGCCGCGCAGCGCGCGGTTCAGCAGTGGCTTGTCGAGCGATTCGGTCAGCGCCGCCCAGCTTTCGGTGTCGATGCCTTCGACGAACAGGTTGGGATCGAAGGTGGGCTTGCTCACGAAGGCCAGCACTTCGCCGGTCTTGGGATCGATGGCCACCAGCGCACCGCGGCGGTCGCCGAACATGTCTTCCACCAGCTTCTGCAGCTTGATGTCGAGCGACAGCATCACCGTGTTGCCCGGCGTGGCCGGATGGCTCGCGAGCCGGCGCACTGCGCGGCCGCCGGCGGAGGTTTCCATCTGCTCGACGCCGGTCTGGCCGTGCAGCGTCTTCTCGTAGCTCTGCTCGATGCCGAGCTTGCCGATGTAGTCGGTGCCCTTGTAGTTGGCCTGCTCGTCCTCGTCCCAGTCTTCCATCGCGGCCTTCTCGCGCTGGTTGATGCGGCCGATGTAGCCGAGCACATGCGAAGCGAGTTCGGCGTGGGGGTAGTTGCGGAACAGGCGCGCCTTGATCTCCACGCCCGGGAAGCGGTAGCGCTGGGCCGCGAAGCGCGCGACCTCTTCGTCGCTCAGGCGGGTGCGGATGGGAATGGAATCGAAGCTGCGCGAGTCCTCGCGCAGGCGCTTGAAGCGGCGGCGGTCGCGCGGCGTGACTTCGAGCACCTGCGTCAGGCTGTCGATGGTCTCCTCGACATCGCCGACCTTCGAAGGCGTGATTTCCAGCGTGTAGGCCGAGTAGTTCGAGGCCAGCACGATGCCGTTGCGATCGAGGATCAGGCCCCGGTTGGGCACCACCGGCACGATGGCCGTCCGGTTGCTCTCGGCCTGCTCGGCCAGGTCTTCATGGCGCGTGACCTGCAGGTAGACCAGCCGCGCACTCAGCAAGCTGAAGGCAAAAAGCACCGCAAGGCCGATCACGATCACCCGGCGCTTGAAGCGTGCGAGGTCGGCGGCGACATTGCGGATTTCGGTCATGGCGGCGGGAGCTTAGGCGCGTGCAGGCGCAATGGCAAATGCGGGCCCATAGCCGTACAAAAGCGGCGCAGATCCGTCGCAGGACACAGCGGAACGGGCTTTGCCCGGCCGCTGGTGTTGCCCCCGGCGAGGGGGTGGGCACAGCGACACGAAGTGCGCGAAGCCTGGGGGCGAGCTCATAGCGGGCGGTTCTCGTCGGGTTCCGGGGTGCGGAGTTGAGGGGCCAGCAAAAGGGCTGTGACCAGGGGCCAGAGCGCGGCCTCGATGGCCGGCGAGATCAGCACTGTCCAGCCCGGGAACACGCCGCCGCCGATCATCCGCGTGATGACCTCGACCAACTGCGACAGCGCGAAGAGCGGCAGCACCTGCAGCGCCTGCGACGCCACCGGATACCAGAGCAGGCGCCGGTGGATCATGATCGCGAAGAAGCCCAGCGTCGTATAGGACAGCGCATGCTGGCCCAGCATGGAGGCCTGGTGCACGTCCATGCACAGGCCGAAGACGAAGGCCGCGCCGATGCCCACGCGCGAGGGCTGGTGCACGCCCCAGAACACGATCACCAGTGCCAGCAGGTCGGGCATCCAGGCGGCGCGACCGATGGGGATCATGTTGATCAGCAGCGCCACGATGAGGCTGGACCACATGAAGAGCGGGCTGACGGGCAGCAAGAGCTGCTGCTGGCCGGGGCGCTTGATCATCGCGTGCCTCCCGCGGGTTTTTTCTCGTTCTTGCCCGCGCCGGGCTTGCCCTCGGGCCGCTTGCGCTGCGCGGCCGCCGGCGCGGCGGGCGGTGCCGTCGGGGCACCGGTGGGCGCGAGCACCAGCACGTAGCGCGCGGCGGTCACGCGGGCGAACGGCACGCAGTAGATGCGGGCAAAGGCCGAATCGGCACGCCGCTCGATGCGTTCGATCTTCGCGACCGGCAGGCCGGCCGGATAGATGCCGTCGACGCCGCTGGTGGAGAGCAGGTCGCCCTCCTGCAGGTCGGCATTGGCGGCCATGAAACGCAGCTCCAGGCCGCTGCCGTGGGCCGATGCGTCGCCGAAGGCCACGCTGCGCACGCCGGTGCGGGTGTTCTGCACGGGGATCGCCAGGTCGCGGTCGATCACCAGCGTGACTTCGCTCGTGAAAGGCAGCACCTGCGTGACCTGGCCGAGCACGCCGCGCGCGTCGATCACCGGCGAGCCCGGCGCCACGCCCTGCGCCAGGCCCTGGTCGATGACGATCTTGCGGGTGTAGGGGTCGGCCGCGTCGTAGAGCACCTCGGCCGCGCGGCCCGGCGTGGTCGTGGTCTGGCGCAGTTCGAGCAGCTCGCGCAGGCGTGCGTTGTCCTGTGCCAGCGTGTCGGCCTGGCTCGCGCGCTCGGCCTGCATCATCAGCGCCTTGCGGGCGTCGGCTTCGTTGCGCTGGGCGGTCTGCAGGTCTTCGAGATAGCGGCCGCCGCCGAGCACGGCCTGCACCGGCTTGAGCGCCACCCATTGCACCGGGTAGAGCACCGCGCCGATGGTCGTGCGGATCGGCTGCACGAGATGAAAGCGCGCATCGGCCACCATGAGAAACAGGGCCAGCGCGCCGAAGAAGATCAGCTTGCTGAGTGCCGACTGCCCCTGGTTGAACAGGGGTGGCGCTGTGCGATCGAGCGTGCCCAGAGGCATGAATTCAGACCTGGCGGTAGTGCTGCATCAAATAACAAAAGGCCGGCCTGCGCAAGCAGAGGCCGGCCGATGAGGGCGGTCGCGTCCTCACTCGCTCGTGAAGATGCTTCCCAGACGGTCCATGCGTTCCAACGCGATGCCACAGCCGCGCACCACGCAGGTCAGCGGGTCTTCGGCCACGAGCACCGGCAGGCCGGTTTCCTCGGCCAGCAGGCGATCGAGGTCGCGCAACAGCGCGCCGCCGCCGGTCAGCATCATGCCGCGCTCGGCGATGTCGGCGCCCAGCTCGGGCGGCGTCTGCTCCAGCGCGTTCTTCACGGCCGAGACGATGTTGTTGAGGGGGTCGGTCAGGGCTTCCAGCACTTCGTTGCTGCTGATGGTGAAGCTGCGCGGCACGCCTTCGGAAAGGTTGCGGCCCTTGACTTCCATTTCCTTGACTTCGGAGCCCGGGAAGGCCGAGCCGATGTTCTTCTTGATGACTTCGGCCGTCGGCTCGCCGATCAGCATGCCGTAGTTGCGGCGGATGTAATTGATGATGGCTTCGTCGAAGCGGTCGCCGCCGACGCGGACCGAGCCCTTGTAGACCATGCCGCCCAGGCTGATGACGCCCACTTCGGTGGTGCCGCCGCCGATGTCGACCACCATCGAGCCCGAAGCCTCGCTGACGGGCAGGCCGGCGCCGATGGCCGCGGCCATGGGTTCCTCGATCAGGTAGACGGAGGTGGCGCCTGCCGCCTCGGCCGCGTCCTTGATGGCGCGGCGCTCGACCTGGGTCGAGCCGCAGGGCACGCAGATGATGATGCGCGGGCTCGGCGTGAGCAGCGTGCGCGGGTGCACCATCTTGATGAACTGCTTGATCATCTGCTCGGTGATCACGAAGTCGGCGATCACGCCGTCCTTCATCGGGCGGATCGCCTCGATGTTGCCGGGCACCTTGCCCAGCATGGCCTTGGCCTCGCGGCCGACGGCCTGGATCACCTTCTTGCCGTGGGGGCCGCCTTCATGGCGGATGGCGACGACGGAAGGCTCGTCCAGCACGATGCCCTTGTTGCGGGCAAATATCAGGGTGTTGGCGGTGCCGAGGTCGATCGCAAGGTCGGTGGAAAAGTACCGACGGAAAGCTCCAAACATGTGCGGAATCCTCTGAGCACGGCCTGCGCGTCGGCAGGTCGTCGCTCTATTTTTGGGTCGTTTGACGGGGTGAATTGATCGTTTTTGGCGCAAAAGCCGGCGCGTTCGCGGGGGTTGCGGCAAAGGCGGGATAATACCCGAATCCCCTCTGATTCCCGTGTTAGCACCCTCTTCGGCGTGCGATTACCTTCGGTTTTTTGACCGGTTCGACCCATGTCCCTTAGCGCCTCAGACATTGCACGCATCGCCTCCCTGGCGAGGCTGCAGCTCGCTCCCAACGAAAGCGAGCGCATGCTTAGCCAGATCAATGGCTTCTTTGACCTGGTCGAACGCATGCGTTCGGTCGACACCGCCGGCATCGAGCCGCTGGCCCACCCGGTGGCCGCGATCGAAGACATCACGCTGCGGCTGCGCGACGACATCGTGAGCGAACCCGACAACCGCGAAGCCAACCAGAAGAGCGCCCCGGCCGTCGAAGCCGGCCTGTTCCTCGTGCCCAAGGTGATCGAATGATGAGCGGCGAGCTGCACCAGATGGGCGTGGTCGCCCTGGCCAAGGCATTGGCCGACCGCAAGGTCTCGGCCGTCGAAGCCTCGCAGGCCTTCCTCGGCCGCATGAAGGCCCACGAATCGCTCGGCACCTTTGTCGCCGTGAATGAAGAAGTTACGCTGGCCCAGGCCCGCGCGGCCGACGCGCAGATCGCTGCGGGCAACGCCCCGGCGCTGGCCGGCGTGCCGATCGCGCACAAGGACATCTTCGTCACCACCGATTTCGCCACCACCGCCGGCTCGAAGATGCTCGCGGGCTACCGCTCGCCCTTCGACGCGACCGTGGTGCGCCGGCTGGCCGAGGCCGGCGCGGTCACGCTCGGCAAGCTGAGCTGCGACGAATTCGCGATGGGCTCGGCCAACGAGAACGTCGCCGTGCCCGCCGTCGGCCACGACAAGGCCATGCCGGTGCAGAACCCGTGGAACCGCGAACGCATCCCGGGTGGCTCCTCGGGCGCCAGCGCGGCCGCCGTGGCGGCGCGCCTCGCCCCCGCGGCCACCGGCACCGACACCGGCGGCTCGATCCGCCAGCCGGCCTCGTTCTGCGGTGTGACCGGCATCAAGCCGACCTACGGCCGCGCCTCGCGCTACGGCATGGTGGCCTTCGCATCGAGCCTCGACCAGGCCGGCCCGATGGCCCGCTCGGCCGAAGACTGCGCGCTGCTGCTGTCAGCCTTCTGCGGCCCTGATCTGGACCGCGACTCGACCTCGATCGACAAGCCCGCCGAAAACTTCGGCCGCTCGCTGAACGACTCGCTCGAAGGCCTGCGCATCGGCGTTCCGAAGGAGTTCTTCGGCGAAGGCGTGGCGCCCGGCGTGCGCGCCGCGATCGACGCGGCGCTCGCGCAGTACGAGAAGCTCGGCGCGAAGCGCGTCGAGGTCTCGCTGCCGCGCACCGAGCTGTCGATTCCCGTGTACTACATCCTGGCCGCGGCCGAGGCCTCGAGCAACCTGAGCCGCTTCGACGGCGTCAAGTTCGGCCACCGCGCGAAGCAGTACAAGGACCTGTCCGACATGTACGAACGCACGCGCGCCGAAGGCTTCGGCGACGAGGTGAAGCGCCGCATCATGATCGGCACCTACGTGCTCTCGCACGGCTACTACGACGCGTACTACCTGCAGGCGCAGAAGGTGCGCCGCATGATCGCCGACGACTTCCAGCAGGCGTTGAAGCAATGCGACGTGATCGCCGGCCCCGCCGCGCCGACCACCGCCTGGAAGATCGGCGAGCACGGCGACGACCCGGTGGCCGACTACCTCGCCGACATCTTCACGCTGCCTGCATCGCTCGCCGGCCTCCCCGGCATGAGCGTGCCCGCGGGCTTCGACAGCGGCATGCCAGTCGGCCTGCAGTTGATCGGCAACTACTTCGGCGAAGCGAAGCTGCTGAACGCAGCGCACCGCTTCCAGCAAGCCACCGACTGGCACACGCGCACGCCGGAGGGCTTTTGAGATGAGCGAAACCGTGAACACATTCGAAGCACAGCAACAAGGCCGCCCGACCGGCCCGCTGGTGCGCGGCTATGAAGTCATCATCGGCTTCGAGACGCACGCGCAACTGTCGACCGCGAGCAAGATCTTCAGCCGCGCCTCCACGGCCTTCGGCGCCGAGCCCAACACGCAGGCCTGCGCCGTGGACCTCGCGCTGCCCGGCACGCTGCCCGTGATGAACAAGGGCGCGGTCGAACGCGCCATCAAGCTCGGCCTTGCGCTCGGCTCGCACATCGCGCCGCGCAGCGTGTTCGCGCGCAAGAACTACTTCTATCCCGACCTGCCCAAGGGCTACCAGATCAGCCAGTTCGAGATCCCGGTCGTGCAGGGCGGCTCGGTGTCGTTCTTCCTCGGCGAAGAGAAGAAGACCGTGCGCCTCGTGCGCGCCCACCTCGAGGAAGACGCGGGCAAGTCGCTGCACGAGGACTTCATCGGCCAGAGCGGCATCGACCTGAACCGCGCCGGCACGCCGCTGCTCGAGATCGTGACCGAGCCCGACATGCGCTCCACCGCCGAGGCCGTGGCCTATGCGAAGGAGTTGCACAAGATCGTCACCTGGATCGGCATCTGCGACGGCAACATGCAGGAAGGCAGCTTCCGCTGCGACGCCAACGTGTCGGTGCGCAAGCCCGGCGACAAGCTCGGCACACGCCGCGAGATCAAGAACCTGAACAGCTTCAAGTTCATGCAGCAGGCGATCGACTACGAGATCCGCTGGCAGATCGAGGAGATCGAGGACGGCCGCAAGATCGAGCAGGCCACCGTGCTGTTCAACCCCGACACCGGCGAGACGCGCGCGATGCGCGCCAAGGAAGACTCGGCCGACTATCGCTACTTCCCCGACCCGGACCTGCCGCCGCTGACCATCGCGGCCGACTGGATCGAGCGCGTGAAGGCCACGATGCCCGAACTGCCGCGCGCGATGGCCGAGCGCTATGTGGGCGACCACGGCCTGTCGGAATACGACGCGGCGCAGCTCACGCAGAGCCCGGCGCTGGCGCGCTACTTCGACGACGCGGTGAAGGCCGGCGCCACGCCGAAGCTCGCGAGCAACTGGATCACCGGCGAGATGGCGCGCCGCCTCAATGCGCAGGAGATCGGCATCGAGGCCGCACCGGTCGGCGCCCTGCAGCTCGGCCAGTTGGTCAAGCGCATCGCCGACGGCACGCTGCCCAACAATGCAGCGCGCCAGGTGTTCGAAGCGCTCTGGACCGGCGAAGGCAGCGACGTGGACGCAATCATCGAAGCCAAGGACCTGAAGCCGATGAACGACACCGGCGCGCTCGATGCGATCCTCGACGAGGTCATCGCCAGGAACCAGAAAAACGTCGACGAATACCGCGCCGGCAAGGAAAAAGCGCTGAACGGCCTCGTCGGTCAGGTGATGAAGGCCAGCGGCGGCAAGGCCAACCCTGCGCAGGTCACTGAGCTGCTCAAGGCCAAGCTGGGTTGATCGAACCCCGGGGCCCTCGCGGCCCCGGCGGGTTCATTCAGCGTTGCGCGTTCGCGCTCGGGGGGGACGACGGGCCCCAGAGCTTCTTGAGGCGCGCATGCTCCTCGTCGAAGCGCGCATTCACACGCTTCTTCTCTTCTTCCTGCTCGGCGATGAAGCGGGTCTGCACCGCCATGCTCTGCGTGTTGTCATCGAGCTTGCGGCGCAACGCACCCGGCGCCTTGCTCGTGTCCTTCTTGTAGAACTCGAGCTCCTCGTCGATCTTCTTGCGGTCTTCGCCCAATTCGGCAACGCGCTTCTTCGCCGCCTGGATCACCGCGTCGACCTGCACCAACGCCTCGTTGCGCTCGCGGTCGTGCGAGGCGGCATTGGGGTAGCGCACCAGCAGCGCACGCTCGCGCCGGCGCTCGTCGGTCAGGCGGGCCGCCTGCACGGCGGCGTCGCGGGCGCGGTCTTCGCGCTCGGCCATTTCGCGCGCCGAATAAGTGGGCTCGATCTTGCGGCGGGTGAGGCCGTTCGGACTCAGTTCGCGCTGCTCGCGGTCGCTGCAATCGGCAATCGGCCGGTCCGCCGTGAGCGTGCGGCCACGCGCGTCGGTGCAGGTGTAGATGCCGCCGGCGTTGGGGTCCGGCTTCGTCGCCTGCGCCTGCACCGCGCCGGAGAAAGACATGGCCACCAGAAAAACCGATGCCGCCGCCAACAGGCGGGCAGGCTTGCCGTGATCGCGCGTGCTCATCGGTGTGTGCCTCAGCTGGCGCCGTAGCGCGTGCGGTAGGCCAGCACGCGCTCCCGGTGCGCGCCCAAGTCGGCCGCCGCATTGCCCGAGAGGTAGCTCAGCAGGTCGTCGAGCGTGGCGATGGCGATCACCGCCAGGCCCAGCTGGTTGCGCACGTACTGCACGGCGCTGTGGTCCACGTCGACGCCGTTCTCGGTGGCTTTTTCCTGCCGGTCGAGCGCGATGGCCGCGGCGTGCGGCGTGGCACCTGCCGCCTGGATCGCGGCGATCGATTCGCGCACCGCGGTGCCGGCGGACATCACGTCGTCGACGATCAGCACGCGGCCCTTGAGCGGCGCGCCCACCAGGTTGCCGCCCTCGCCGTGCGCCTTGGCTTCCTTGCGGTTATAGGCAAAGGGGTAGTTGCGGCCGCGCCGGGCCAGCTCGGCGGCCACCGTGGCGCCCAGCGGGATGCCCTTGTAGGCGGGGCCGAAGATCATGTCGAATTCGAGGCCGCTCTCGATCAGCCGGTCTGCATAGAATCCCGCGAGCCGCGCGATCTTGGCGCCGTCGTCGAAGAGCCCCGAATTGAAGAAATAAGGACTCATCCGCCCGGCCTTGGTCTTGAACTCGCCGAAGCGAAGCACGCCTGCGTCGAGCGCGAACTGGACGAAGTCCTGCGCCACCGCACTGCTTTTCTCACCATTTACAGCCATTGGAAATTCCTTGTGTTCAAACTGACCAGTCTCAATCTCAATGGCCTGCGTTCGGCCGCCACCAAGGGCGTTGCCGACTGGGTTGCCGAATTGGCGCCGGATTGTATTTGCATGCAGGAGATCCGAGTTCAGGCGAGCGACATCGAAGGCCGCTTCGAGGAAATGGCCGGGCTCAAGGGGCACTTCCATTTTGCCGAGAAAAAGGGCTATGCGGGTACGGCTGTTTACACAAGACACATTCCGAGCGATGTGGTCGTGGGCTGGGGTGACCCCGAATTCGACGCCGAAGGCCGCTACCTCGAGCTGCGCTTCGACACGCCCAGGGCCAAATTCTCGGTCATCAGCTGCTACTTCCCGAGCGGCAGCTCGGGCGAAGAGCGGCAGCAGGCCAAGTTCCGCTTCCTCAAGGGCTTCTTCCCGCACCTGATCGCGCTCAAGAAGGAACGCGAATTCATTCTTTGCGGCGACATCAATATCGCCCACAAGGAAATCGACCTCAAGAACTGGCGCGGCAACCAGAAGAACAGCGGCTTCCTGCCCGAGGAGCGCGCCTGGATGACGAAGCTGCTCGACGCCGGCACCGACGGCGCGGGCCTGGTGGACGTCTACCGCATGCTCAAGCCCGACACCACCGCCGAGGCCTACACCTGGTGGAGCAACCGCGGCCAGGCCTACGCGAACAACGTGGGATGGCGGCTCGACTACCACCTGGCCACGCCGGCCACGGGTGCGCTGGCGCGCACCGAGGCGATCTACAAGACCGTCAAGTTCAGCGACCACGCACCGATCACGGTCGAGTACGACTTCACGCTGTAGAGCTCAACGCGGCGCCGAGACCTTTCCGGCGTGCCGCGCCAGATGCACCTGATGCAACGTGATCTTGCGCACCTCCGCCTGGCTGGTTTCGATGTGCGCCCGCAGCAGCATCGCGGCCTGGTCCCCCCGGTTCGCGCGGATGGCCTTGAGGATTTTTCCATGCTCCTCGTAGGTGGCCTCGATGCGCGGCTGCTGCGTGAAGTCGAGCCGGCGGATGATGCGGATGCGGTCGGTCACGTCGCTGTGCACGCGCGCCATCTCGGCATTGCCGGCAGCCGCCACCAGCGCGCAGTGAAAGGCCTCGTCCCACTGGGCGACCTGGGCCGTATCGGTGCTGCGCTCGGCCACCGGCACGAGCCAGATGCCGGCCAGCGTGTCGAGCAGGCTGCGGTCGACGCGATGGTCGGCTTCGCAGATGCGGTGCACGGCGGTGGTTTCGAGCACCATGCGCAGGTCGTAGAGCTGCTCGAACTGGTCGAAGTCGAAGGGCAGCACGCGCCAGCCGCTGCGGAACAGCACTTCAACGAACCCCTCCTGCTGCAAGCGGAAGAGCGCCTGCCGCACGGGCGTGCGCGACACGCCGAGCCGGTCGCTGATCTCGTTTTCGGTGAAGCGGTCGCCGGGCACGAGGATGAAGTCGGCCACGTCGCGCTTGAGCTGCGCGTAGACCTCGTCGGCCCGTGTACGAAAAACGGCCGTATCGGCAGCGGGTGTGGGGGAAGCAGGGCGAGGTCGGACGGTAGACACGTGTGAGATGGTAGTCGCTGCCAGCGGCTTCATGCCGTGCTGTTCAGGGCCGCAAGCAGCGCCGCGCTCGGCGCGGTCCAGCCGACGATGCCGCCCTGGGCGCGAACCATGGCCAGCGTTGCCGCCTTGAAGGCCGGAAAGTAGCTCTCGGTGCAGTCTTCGAGCAGCAGGCTGTCGTAGCCGCGGTCGTTGGCTTCGCGCATGCTGGTCTGCACGCAGACTTCGGTGGTGACGCCGCCGAACAGCAGGTGGGTGATGCCGCGCTGTTGCAGCAGTTCATGCAGGCCGGTGGCGTAGAACATGCCTTTGCCTGGTTTGTCGATGACGACTTCGCCTTCGACCGGTGCGAGCGCTTCGATGATCTGGTTCCCGGGTTCACCGGCGACGAGGATGCGGCCCATCGGGCCTTCGTCCCCGATGCGCAAGGTCGGGTTGCCACGGTTGCGTTTGGCGGGTGGGCAGTCGGAGAGGTCGGGGCTGTGCGCTTCTCTCGTGTGGACCACGAGCCCTCCTGCGTTTCGCCATGCCCGCAGCGCCGTCTTCGTGGCCGGGACGATGGCCTCCAGCAGCGACACGTTGTTGCCCAGTGTTTCGCCGAAGCCGCCGGGCTCGATGAAGTCGCGCTGCATGTCGATGAGAACCAGCGCCGTGCGCTTCAGCTCGAATTCGTAGGCGAAGGGGTTTGCCTCTATGCGCATGCTCGCTCCGGCTCGTGATGTCCACCGCCCATGTGCGCGCCGATCACATGCCGCTCGGCCCCTTCGGCCGAAGTCTCGAACACGATCCGCCCTTCGCTCATCACGACGATGCGATCCGCCAACTCCAGCAGTTCGTCGAGGTCTTCGCTGATCAGCAGCACCGCCCCGCCCTTCTCTCTCACTTGCACGATGCGTGCGTGAATCTCGGCAACGGCGGCGAAGTCGAGACCGAACACGGGATTGGCCGCGATCAGCACATTGATATCGCCAGCCAGTTCGCGCGCCAGCACCGCGCGCTGCACATTGCCACCCGAAAGACTTCGGATCGGCGCGCCCTCGCCCTGCGTCTTGACGCCGTACTCGGCGATCCACTCGCGTGCCCGGTTGCGCCAGAACGGAAAGTTGAGGACACCGCCTCGCGACAAAGGCGGCCTGTCGAAATCGCGCAGCGCCATGTTCTCCGCCACGCTGAGGTCACCGACGCAGGCGTTGCGCAGCGGCTCCTCGGGAAGGCTGCGCACCTTGAGACTGCGGTTCTCGGCGCGGCGTGCGTTGTAGGGCTGCCCCATGACGGTCACGCGGCCGGCCAGTCGCGGTCGCTGCCCGACCAGGGCCTCGACCAGTTCGCGCTGGCCGTTGCCGGAGACGCCCGCCACGCCAAGGATCTCGCCCGCGCGCACGGACAGGCTCAGGCCGTGCAGCGCGAGCGTGCCGCGATCGCCCTGCGCCTCGAGGCCTTCGACCTTCAGTGCGACAGGAGCTCCATCGGTCAGGATCTTTCTTGTGGCAGGGGAAGGTGCCGACGGCGAAGACACCGCGCCCTCGCCCCCCATCATGGCCTGCGCCAGCTGCGCCGGGCTCGTGTCCGCCACGCGGCAGTGATGCACCGCCTTGCCGCGCCGCAGTACCGTCACGCTGTCGGCATACGCCATCACCTCTCTGAACTTGTGCGTGATGATGAGCACAGTGCACAGGCCGCTTCTGGCGAACTCGCGCACATGGCCCAGCACCTCGTCGGCCTCCTGCGGCGTGAGCACCGAAGTCGGCTCGTCGAGGATCAGCAGGCGCGGCTTCAGGTAAAGCTGCTTGAGCAGTTCGAGCTTCTGCTTTTCGCCCGCTGCGAGTTCCGAAGGCCGCACATCGAGATCGAGGCTGAAGGGCGTGGTCGCGAGAAAGTCCGTCAGCTCCGCGCGCTTCGTCTTCCAGTCGATCAACGCGGGCGTCTTGCCGCCCGCGAGCAACAGGTTCTCGGCCACCGTCATGCCCGGCGCCAGCGTGAAGTGCTGGTAGACCATGCCGATGCCCAGCGCGCGCGCCACGATGGGGTTCGCGATGTCCTGCTCGCGCCCGTCGATCAGGATGCTGCCCTCCTCCGCGCGCTGGAAGCCGGCCACGCATTTCACCAGCGTGCTCTTGCCCGCGCCGTTCTCGCCGAGCAGCGCATGCACCGTGCCGGGTTCGACGCGCATCGTCACGCGGTCCATCGCGGTGAAGTTGCCGAAGCGCTTGGTCAGCTCGTAGGTGTCGAGCGCGAGCGCGCCGCTGCCGGCTGGTAACGCGCCGATGGCGTGGGGAGTGGCACTCATGGGTGCGTCAGGCCAGCGTGGCCAGCAGTGCCTGCGACGTGGTGTGCGCGCCGAACACGCCACCCTGCATCGTGATCATCTTCAACGCCGCGAGATGGTTTCCATGGTCGGTGGCGGCCGTGCAGTCAGAGAGCAGCAGGCACTCGAAGCCGCGGTCGTTGGCGTCGCGCATCGTGGTGTGCACGCACACGTCGGTGGTGATGCCCGCGAGGATCAGGTTCTCGATGCCACGCGTGCGCAGGATCAGCTCGAGGTCGGTGGCGTAGAACGAGCCCTTGCCGGGCTTGTCGATCACCACCTCGCCGGGCAGCGGCGCAAGCTCGGGAATGATGTCCCAGCCCGGCTGGCCGCGCACGAGGATGCGGCCGCACGGGCCGTCGTCGCCGATGCCTACGCCGTTGGCGCCGATCTGGCGCGAGCGCCAGCGCTTGTTGGCCGGAAGGTCCGCGAGATCGGGCCGGTGGCCTTCGCGCGTGTGGATGATGTGAAAGCCCAGCGGCCGCAGCACGGCGAGCGTGCGCGCAATGGGCTGGATGGGCGCCTGCACCAGAGAAAGGTCGTAGCCCATCACATCGACATAGCCGCCCTTGCCGCAGAAATCGGTCTGCATGTCGATCACGATCAGCGCGGTGTTGCCGGGGCGCAGGTCTCCGTTATAGGGCCAGGCATAAGGCTCGGCAGCCACGTGGCGTTCGGAAGCGATGGTCGTGGTCATGGCTGTGCTCATCCTTGGTAGTTGCGTTCCGGCGGCGCGAAGCCGCAGCTCGTGCCGTCGGTCACCTTCACCTCGGCGCTCCACGGCAGCCTGTAGGTGCCGGCGGCCATGTCGTGCATGTAGGTGTAGGGACAGTCCTGCGCGCCGCCCTTCACCGCGACGTAGCCGCGGTGGTAGAGCTGGTAGATGTTGTTCTCCACGCCCCAGCCGGTGCGCGCCTCGCGCACGAGGTCGGGCCGCAGCTCGGCGGTGACGATCTCGTCGACGCGGCCGCCGCCCTCGACCAGCACCGTGCCGTCGAAATTGCAGAACATGCCCTCGCCCATCGAATCGAAGCTCCCGTCGCTGCCGCACAGGCACACGCTCGCGGTGTAGGCGAGGTTGCAGAAGGCGTTGGCCTGGTTGGTGATGCGCCACGCATGGCGGATCGGCGCGGTGTAGCCCGCCGTGCGCAGGATGATGTCGGCGCCCTTGTACGCGGCCTCGCGCGCCATCTCGGGGAACATGCCGTCATGGCAGATGATGAGCGAGAGCTTGCTGCCGTTGGGCCCGTCGCACACGGGAATGCCGAGATTGCCGGGCTCCCAGGGCTCGACCGGCACCCACGGGTGCAGCTTGCGGTAGTAGAGCTTGATGGCGCCCTGGTCGTCGATGATGAGCCCGCTGTTGTACGGATTGCCGCCGGGGTTGGCTTCCATGATCGAGAAGCAGCCCCAGATGCGGTGCTCGACGCAGGCGCGCCTGAAGGCCGCCACCTCGGGGCCGTCGAGCGTGCACATGATCTCGGGGCTGGTGTCCATCGAGAGGCCGTGCAGCGCGTACTCGGGGAACACCACGAGGTCCATGGTCGACTGGTTGCGGCGCGCCTTGCCCACCATGTCGCAGATGCGCTGCGTCTGCGCGGCCAGGTCGGCCTGCGTCTTCACGTTCGGTAGTTGCAGCTGCACCAGGCCGACGACGACGCCGTGCGCCGATTTGTTGAGGCCGCCCAGACCGCTCATGACGTTCAGCTCCTTGTCGATGAAAGTTCGCCGGGGCTGCCGACAGCCGCACTGCCCGGCTTGCAGGTGAGCACCAGGATCACCAGCGTGAGCACGTAAGGCACGGTGTTGAACAGGTGATAGCCCCAGCCGATGCCGATGGATTGCAGCGCCGGCCCGATGGCGCCGGCACCACCGAAAAGCAGCGCCGCACCCACGCAGCGCAGCGGGCTCCAGCGCGCGAAGATCACGAGCGCGACGGCGATCAGGCCCTGCCCGCTGGAGATGCCTTCATTCCAGCTGCCGGGATAGAACAGCGTGAGCGATGCACCACCGAGCCCGGCAATGAAACCGCCGGCCGTCGTCGCCGCAATGCGCAGCCCCGCGACCGAATAGCCGAGCGCACGCGTCGCCTGCGCCGAATCGCCCGCCATGCGCACCAGCAGGCCGGCGCGCGTGCGCGCAAAGCCCCACCAGAGCAGCACGGCCAGCGCCACGCCCACCGGCACCAGCGCGTTGAGCTGCAAGGCAGAACGCACCACGGGGTTGTCGCTCCAGAAACCGAGCGGAATCGCGGGAATCTGCGGCGCCTGCGGCTGGATCAGCGGCTTGCCCAGGTAGAACGCAAGCCCGGTGCCGAGCAGCATCAAGGCGATGCCGGTCGCCACGTCATTGACACGGTCGAGCGAGCACAAGAGACCGTGCAGCAGCGCGAGCACCGCTCCCGCCACCGCGCCGATCAGCACGCCGAGCCAGGCCGAATCGGTGAGGTAGGCACCGCCGAAGGCCGCCATGGCCGAGAGCACCAGCACGCCTTCGAGCCCGAGGTTGATGCGGCCCGACTTCTCCGTGAGGCACTCGCCCAGGCTCACGAACAGAAAGGGGGCGCCCACACGCAGCGCACCGCCGACGATGCCGGCCACGAGCGCGATCCACTGGTCGACGGTCATGCCGGATTCCCCGATGCGCGGAACATGCGCGCACGCAGCGCCTTCCAGTCGACCATGCGCAGGCCCTCGCTCGCAAGGATCAGCACGAAGGCAATGCCCTGCAACACCAGCACCGACGCATCGGGCAGCCCGAGCCGCCGCTGCAGCAGGCTGCCGGCCGCGCCGAAGCCGCCGAACAGGATCGCCACCGGCACGATGGCCACCGGGTTGTGCCGCGCGATGAAGGACACGAGGATGCCCGCGTAGCCGTAGCCCGCGATCAGCGAGGCATTGGCATTGGTGTGCACCGCCGCGACTTCGACCGCACCCGCAAGCCCCGCGCAGGCGCCGCCCAGACCGCAGGCCCCGAGGATGAGCCGCGTGGCCGGCAGGCCCACGAGCTGCGCAGTGCGCGGATTGCCGCCGACCACGCGCACCGAAAAGCCCGAGGCCGTCGCGCGCAGCCACCATCCGAGCCCGAGGCAGGCCACGACGCCGATCGCCAAGCCCCAGTGCACGTCCGAGCCGCCGATGCCACCGATCAGCAGTCCGTCGTTCAGCGCGTGGGTCGATGGCTTGTTGAGGCTCGCCGGATCGCGCAGCGGCCCTTCGACCAGGTGTTTGAAGATGCCGATGGCGATGTAGGCCAGGAGCAGGCTGCTGATGGTCTCGTTGATGCCGCGGTACTGGCGCAGATACCCCGCGAAGGCGATCCACACTGCGCCGGCCAGCGCGCCGGCCATGCAGACCACCACCGTGCCCACGACATTGCCGGGCAGCGGGACCGCGTGCGCGAACGCCGCGCAAGCCAGCCCGCCCAGCACCAGGGCGCCCTCGCCGCCGATGACGATCAGCCCCGCACGCGCCGGCAGCGCCACGCACAGTGCGGTGAGCATCAGCGGCGCAGCGCGCTGCAAGGTGTTCTGCCACGAGAACCAGTCGCCGAACGCGCCCTTGAACAGCGTGGCCCAGACCTCCACCGGATCGACACCGGCAAAGGCCACCAGCACGCCGAACAGCAGCAGTGCCGCCGCGATGGCGAACACCGGCAGGGCGAATTCCTTGAGCGCGTGGCGCATGGGGATGCCGCGGGATCAGGCCGAACCCAGAACGCCTTCGACGAGGTAGTTCATCTTCTCGAGTTCGAGGTCCGTCTGCTTCAGCACCTTGCCGGCCGGCACCACGACCGCGCCCTTGTTGTCCTTGATGCCGTCCTTGAAGATGTCGAAGGTGCCCGCGATCATCTTCGCCTTGATGTCGTCGGCCTGCTTCTTCGCGGCGTCCGGCACCATGGGTCCGTAGGCGGACATCTTCACGTAGCCTTCCTTCAGGCCGCCGCGCAGGAAGTTGGGATGCGGCTTGCCGGCTTGGGCGGCCTCGATGGCGGTCTTGTAGGCGGTGAGCCAGTTCCACTCGGCGCCGGTGAGGTACGCGTTGGGCGCCAGCTTGGCCTGGCTCGCGTGATAGCCGCAGACCATCTTGCCGCGCTTGGCAGCCGTCTCGACCACCACCTTGGGGCCGTCGACGTGCATGGTGAACACGTCGCAGCCCTGGTCCGCGAGGCTGTTGGTGGCCTCGGCCTCCTTCACGGCCATCGACCAGTCGCCGGTGAAGATCACGCTGCAGGTGATGCCGGGCTTGACCGAGCGCGCACCGAGCGTGAAGGCGTTGATGTTGCGCAGCACCTGCGGAATCGGCTTGGCGGCAACGAAGGCGATCTTGTTGCTCTTCGTCATGTGCGCAGCGATCACGCCGTTCAGGAACTGGCATTCGTCGATGTAGCCGAAGAAGCTGCCGGCGTTCTTCGGATGCTTGCCTTCGGTCCAGAGGCCGCCGCAGTGCGAGAAGCGCACGTCGGGGTTCTTGGGCGCGACCGCGAGGATGTGCGGGTCGAAGTAGCCGAACGAGGTGGGGAACAGCAGCCTGGCGCCGTCCTGCGAGATCATGCCGGCCATGGTCTTCTGCACGGCCGCGGTCTCGGGCACGTTCTCCTCTTCCACCACCTTGATGCCGGGCAGCTTCTTGATCTCGGCCGCTGCCATGGCGTGTGCCTGGTTGTAGCCGTAGTCGTCGCGCGCGCCGACGTAGATCACGCCGACGGTCAGCGGCTTGGCCTGCGCGCTGGCGAGGGCGCTCCAGCCTCCGAGCGTGCCGGCGGCGCCGAGCGCAGCCAGGGACTTGAGGGAATCACGACGATTGATTTGGCTTGTCATGGCGTTCTTTCCAGAGGTTGAAGGAAGTGCAAAAAATGTGCCGCGCGTTCAGGCCGGCAGGCTCACGTGGGCGGCGACCACGCGCCAGCCTTCGGCGGTGCGTATCCAGGTCTGGCTCTGGCGGCCGATCTGGCGGCTGCCTTCGCGATGGAACTCGACATTCGCCGTCGCGAAATCGCGGCCGAAGGTGGTGATGACGGTGCGCAGCAGTTCGCGCGGCGGACTCTGTACGGGCAGCGAGGCGCGGAAGGCGCGGATGTCGGCGTGGCCATAGTGGCTTTCGGAGAAGCCGTAGCGCAGCGTGTGCGGGCTGTTCCAGAACAGCGCGTCGAGCACCTCTCGCTGGTTGGTCACCAGTGCTTCTTCATACCGTGCGAACACGGCGCTGACTTCGGCGTGCACCTCGGGGATGTTGATCTCGAGGGTCATCGACGCACCTCCCGCTGGAAGATGTCGAGGCTCAATTTCTTCATCGCGACGAAGTGCTCGGTGCTCAGCGTCTCGACGGTGCGTGGGCGCGCATCGCCGTAGCGCAGGATCTCGGCCACCCTGGTCGGCCGCTTGGTCAGCAGCAGCACTTCGTCGGCGAGGTAGACGGCCTCTTCGAGGTCGTGCGACACCAGCAGCATGGTGGTGCCGGTCTGCATGAACACCTCCTGCAGCTTCTCGCGGATGAAGAGCGTCATCTCGAAGTCGAGCGCGGAGAAGGGCTCGTCGAGGAACAGCACCTCGGGATTGGGTGCGAGCGCCCGCATGATCGATGCGGTCTGCTGCTGTCCGCCCGAGAGCTCGTACGGAAAGCGTTTCAGGTCGAACTTCACGTCGAACGACGCCACCAGCTCTTCCATGCGCCGATCGACCTCGGCCTTGCTTCGCCCCTCGAGCTTCAGCGGGTAGGCGATGTTGTCGATGGTTCGCATCCACGGAAACATCGCTTCGCGGTAGTTCTGGAACACGTAGCCGATCTTGGTGTCCTTTCGCTGCTTGCCGTCGAACAGGATCTCGCCCGCGTCGATGGGAATCAGGCCCGCGATCATGTTGATCAGCGTGGACTTGCCGCAGCCGTTGGGCCCGAACACCGAGACGATCTTGTGCTTCGGAATGTCGAGGTCGAAGTTCTCGTACAGCTGCCAGCCCGCGAAGTACTTGGTGAGGCCGCGGAGGGTGATGTGCGTGCCGGCCGGGCCGGGCTTGAAGGCCGGCTTGGGCACGTCGGCGTACACCGGGCCGTTGATGACGATGTCCTGTGTGACTTTCATCTTCCGCTCCAATGCACGATGCGGCGCTCGGCGATAAGGAAAAGAATGTTCAACGCATAACCGAGCGCACCCGCCGCGAGGATGGCCGCGTACATGCTCTTCACGTTGAGCACCTGCTGCGCATCGATGATGCGGTGGCCAAGGCCCGTGTCCGAGCCGATGAACATCTCGGCCACGATGACGATCACCAGCGCCATCGACACCGCCGAGCGCAGGCCCACGAAGCTGGGTTGAAGGCTTTCCCAGATCAACACGTCCTTGAAGACCTGCCAGCGCGAGGCGCCCATGACGCGCGCCGCCATCACCCGCTGCTTGCGGGCGTTGATGACGCCGTAGGCGCTGTTGAACACCACGATCAGCAGCGCACCGAAGGCGGCGATGGCGATCTTGTTGACGTCGGACACGCCGAAGATCAGCAGGAACAGCGGAATCAGCGCGGACGACGGCGTCGAGCGGAAGAAGTCGATCAGGAACTCGACGCTGCGGTACGCCTTCTCGTTGCTGCCGAGCAGCACACCCAGCGGCACGCCGATCACTGCCGCAATGGCAAAGGCCTGCAGCGTGCGCCACACCGTCATCGCGAAGTCGGTGAGCAGCGGTCCGCCTGCGAGCCCCGTGATCAGCGCGGCGATGGTGTCGGCCGGCGTCGGCAGCAGGATGGGTTTGATGAAGCCGAGCCGCACCACCAGGTCCCACACGATGAACAGCACCACGGGGCCGATGAAGGGCAGCAGGCGGTCGCACAGCGGCGGCTTCGGTGCCGCTGTGGCGGCGCTGGCCGGCGGAGTCCACGGCGCGGCCGTGGTCGTGCTTGCGTCGGCCATGCTCAGGCTTTGTAGAGCAGGCCGTCCACCAGCACCTTCTTTTCGAAGATGCCCTTCTCGGTGAACAGGTCGTAGAACTTCTGGAAGTACGCGACGTCGCTCGGCTTGAACTCGTTGTAGAGCATGTACGAAGCGAGCGGCACCTCGGCCGTGAGCTTGCCTTCGATGGCGGTGTAGCCCTTCATGTACTGGCGTGCGTCGTCGGGCCTGGTGCGCACCAGCTCCACGCCGCGCGCATAGGCCGCGATGTACTTCTTCGCGACCTCGGGGTTCTTCTTGATGAACTCGGTGGTGAGACTGGCCGCACCGCCATGCCACGGCGCCATCGGGTCGCCGAGGATGTACTTCGCAACGACACCCGCTTCGATCACCCTGGTGGTGCCGTTCATGCGGCCGACGGTGCCGGTGGGCTCGAGCGTGTAGCAGGCATCGACCTGGCCCGCGACCAGTGCGGCCACGTGCTGGCCGATGGGCAGCTCGCTCACGACCGCGCCCTTGGCGCCAGCGCGCTCCAGCATGGTCTTGCACAGCGTGACGTTCTGGATGCCGGGACCGGAGGCGACCTTCTTTCCGGCCAGTTCGGCCATGGTCTTGACCGGGCTGTCCTTGGCGACGATGAATTCGTCGAGCACGAATTTCGCGTTGCTCGGGTTGGTGCAGAAGATCTTGAAGAGGCCCGGCTGCGCGATCTCGCCGATGGCGAGGTTGGCCGAGCCGGTGCCGTTGGCACTGCCGTCGCAGCGGCCCGCGAGCATGCCCTCCATGACCTGCTGCGCCCCCGCAAACTTGAGCGGTTCCACGTCGAGCCCCGCCTCCTTGAAGTAACCGCTGTCCACCGCCGCGAAGAACGGCAACCCTGCCGCCACGGGCCAGAAGCCGATGCGCAGCTTGGGTGCGGCCTGCGCGCGCACGATGGCGGGTGCGGCCAGCACGGCCAGGCCCGCGGCGCCGGCCTGCAGCAGCTGGCGGCGCGACGCGGAAGATTTTTCGAGGGTGCTCATCGGGGCTCCTGGATCAGTTGGAAATGGCAGGGGCGCGGCTGGCGACATAGGCACGCCAGCCACCGTGGTGGGTCACGTCCTGCGCGCCGGCCAGTGCGTGGGCCTCGCAGATGAAGCCGTTCACCCAGGTGCCGTCGGCCAGCTCGACGCTGCCCAGGCCGAGCGGCGGCGGAATCAGCGCGAGGAAGCTGCCGACCTGCGCGATGGGCATGGCCCACACCTCGAGCGCGATGGCGCCGCCGCCTTCCGCACAGCGCTGCAGGCCCGGCTTGGGTGGCGTGGTGCCCGGCAAGGCGAAGAGGCGGTAGGCGGGCGATGTGGCCGCGGTGCGCAGCAGCGTCGCGCCGCGCTCGGTGAGCTGGCCGTTGAGCGGCATGCCCGAGAGGTGGGCGCCGACCACGGCAATGGGCAGGGTCTGCGGGGCCGGGGCTGCGAGCCCCGGCAAGGGGCGCGGCGCGGGCAGTGGCAGGCCGGTCGCGCCCTGCGCAAGGCCGGTGGCGTGGTGATAGCGCTGGCCCAGTTCGGCCAGCGCCAGGTCGCTGCCGCTGGGGCCGATCAGCGTGATGCCGAAAGGCAGGCCGTCCGCGCGCAGGCTGCTCGGCACCGAAAGCGCTGCGTAGTCGAGCAGGTTGACGAAGTTGGTGTACGCGCCGAGGTTGCGGTTGAGCACGACCGGATCGGCGCGCATCTGTTCGCGGGTGTAGTGCGTGGGCGCGGTGGGCACCAGCAGCACGTCGATGTCGCGCCACATCGGTTCGACTTGTTGCGCGATGGCGCGCAGCTGCGTTTGCGCGTCGAACACATCCGCGGCCGTGTAGCTTTTTCCGCTCGCGAGGATGCTGCGCACCGGTTCGATCACTTCGTCGGCGTGCGCATCGAAGAACCCGCGCACCGCGGCGTAGCGTTCGGCGACGAGCGCGCTTTCATAGAGCAGCGCAGCCGCCTCGGCGAGCGGTCCGTAGGGAATGGCGACGGCCGTGCCGCCCAGGGCCACGAGCCTCGCCTGCGCATCTCGGAAGGCGTCTTCGGCCGCGGTGTCGCCGAAGAAGCTCAGCGTGTCGGGCACGCCGAAGCAGAAGCGCGCGGGCAGCGGCCTGCGGCGCATGGCGATGTCGCGCGAATACGGGTCGCGCGCGTCGTGGCCGGCGGCGGCCATCATCACGTCGACGACCAGCGCCACGGTGCGCGCGAAGATGGAAACGCAATCCGCGCTCTGCGCGGCGGGCAGGACGCCGAAGGTGCTCAGCAGGCCGCGCGAGGGCTTGAGACCGACGATGTTGTTGAGCCCGGCCGGCACGCGGCCCGAGCCGGCGGTGTCGGTGCCGAGGGCGAAGTCGACCTCGCCGGCCGCCACCACATAGGCCGAGCCGGAACTGGAGCCGCCCGAGACATAGCGCGCGTCGAAGGCATTGGGCACTTCCCCATACGGCGAGCGCGTGCCGTTGAGGCCGCAGGCGAACTGGTCGAGGTTGGTCTTGCCGGCCAGCGATGCACCGGCTTCGAGCAGGCGCTGCACCACCGCTGCGTGCGCCGCGGGCCGGCGGTCGAAGGCCGGGCAGGCGGCGGTGGTGGGCACGCCGGCCACGTCGATGTTGTCCTTGACCGCGAAGCGCAGGCCGGCCAGCGGCAGGGTCACGCCCGGGGTCTCGCTGGCCACGGCGCCAACCACGGGCGCCGCGAATTTGGCAATCCAGGCAGCGGCAGTCAGCGCGTTGTGTTCATGCACCATCATCAGGCATCCAAACTTGTGTACAAGTCAAGATGCAAGCAATATGCCAGCCTGCGTGAGGCCTGCAATCGGAAGCTTGGATTCGGGATTTACCCCCTCTCCCCCTGGGAGAGGGAGTCATGCATCAATCAGCTTCGCCTGGCGTCGCGGTAGAGCTTCTCGACCTTCGGCAGGTTCGCTTCGAGCTTGGCGATGCGGTCGGGGCCGCTCGGGTGGGTCGAGAGGAAACTCAGGGCGCCCTGGCTCTTCGAGGCCGCGGCCATCTTGTTCCACAGCGTGACCGAGGCCTTCGGGTCGTAGCCCGCGCGCGCCGCGAGTTCGAGGCCCACGAGGTCGGCCTCCGTCTCGTCGCTGCGGCTGAACTTGAGCGTGAGCAACTGCGTGCCGGCGCGGGCCGCGAGGTCGCCCATCTGGCCGAGGCCGAGCAGCTGTGCGCCGATGGAGAGCGCAGCGCCGGTGCCGGCGCTCTTGGCCAGGCGGGCGCGGGCATGCTCGCGCAGCGCGTGGGCCATCTCATGCCCCATCACCATCGCGGCCTCGTCGTCGCTGAGCTTGAGCTGCTCGAGGATGCCGGTGAAGAAGGCGATCTTGCCGCCGGGCATGCAGAAGGCGTTGATCTGCTTGCTGCCGATCAGGTTGACCTCCCACTTCCACTCGCGCGCACGCGTGTTCCAGGGCGTCGCAAAGGGAATGAGCCGTTGCGCGATGGTGCGCAGCCGCTGCAGCTGGGCATTGTTGTCGCCTGCGAGTGCGCCCTTGGCGCGGGCCTGTGCGAGCAGCTGGCCGTATTGCTGGACACCGGCCGCCTCGATCCGGTCCGCCGGCACCAGGTTGCGCGCCATCGAGGCATTGCCGACGTTGACCTGCGCGAACGCCGGGCCACTCAGGGCGGCACCGGCCGCCGCCAGCAGGAAGGCCCGCCGCGGCTGCCAGGGCGAGGCGGAAGAGGCTGGAGGGCTGGCGGAAAGGGGGCGTTCGCATCGTGTGCACATGGCTTCGGATGATAGGAACAAATGAAGAAGAAAAGGCCGGCTGGCCGATGCCCCCGGCGGCTCATGGACAATCCGGGGTTCATGTCCGCCACGCCTGTAGAAACCCCCACCGCCCCCAAGCCGCCCTGGCGCGATGCCCTGAAGGTCTACCTCGAGCCTGCCACCCTGCGCATGCTGGCGCTGGGCTTTTCGGCCGGGCTGCCGCTGCTGCTGGTGCTGGGCACGCTGAGTTTTCGCCTGCGCGAAGCGGGCATCGACCGCACCACCATCGGCTACCTGAGCTGGGTCGGGCTGGCCTACGGCTTCAAGTGGGTCTGGGCGCCGCTGGTCGACCGGCTGCCGCTGCCGCCGCTGACCACGCTGCTCGGGCGCCGGCGCGGCTGGCTGCTGCTGGCGCAGGGCGTGGTGATCGCAGGGCTGATCGGCATGGCGACGAACGACCCGCGCAACGGGCTCACGCCGCTGGTCTGGTGCGCGCTGCTGGTGGCCTTCGGCTCGGCCACGCAGGACATCGCACTCGACGCCTTCCGCATCGAATCGGCCGAGACGCGCAAGCAGGCCGCGCTCGCCGCCGCCTATCAAACCGGCTACCGCCTCGCGATGATCTGGGCCGGCGCCGGCGTGCTGTGGGTCGCGGCCTGGGCCGAGGTGGCGCCCGCGGCGGCCGTCGCGGGTGCGGCGGCCTATCAGAACGGGGCCTGGAAAACGGCCTACCTGGTCATGGCGGCCTCGATGGCGGTCGGCGTGCTCACGGTGCTGCTGTCGCCCGAGCCGGTGCGACGCGAACTGCCCAAGGCGAAGAACGCGGCCGAGTGGCTGCAGAGCGTGCTGATCGAGCCTTTTGCCGACTTCATCCGCCGCTACAGGTGGCAGGCCGCGCTGATCCTCGCGCTGATCGCCATCTACCGCATCAGCGATGTGGTGATGGGCATCATGGCCAACCCCTTCTACGTGGACATGGGCTTCACCAAGGACGAGGTGGCCACCGTCAGCAAGATCTACGGCGTGATCATGACGCTGGCCGGCGCCTTCGTGGGCGGCGTGCTGTCGATGCGGCTGGGCGTAATGCGCGTGCTGATGCTGGGCGCGGTGCTGAGTGCCGCGAGCAACCTGCTGTTCGCCTGGCTGGCCTCGCGCGGCCACGACCTGACGGCGCTGATCGCGGTGGTCTCGGCCGACAACCTGGCCGGCGGCATCGCCTCGGCGGCCTTCATCGCGTACCTGTCGAGCCTCACCAACATCAGCTATTCGGCCACGCAGTACGCGCTCTTCAGTTCGCTGATGCTGCTGCTGCCGAAGTTCATCGCCGGCTATTCGGGTGTCTTCGTCGATGCCTACGGCTACAGCAGCTTCTTCACCGCCACCGCACTGCTGGGCGTGCCCGTGCTGGTGCTGGTGGCGCTGGCTTCCCGGCTGACAACGACCACAAGCGCCTCCGACCGTCAATAGGGCCCTGGCCCTAGGCGGCGTCTATAGGAAACAGCCGACGCAGCGCGGCGTGCACTGCTGGTAGGCTGTGACATTCATTGCGTGAAAATTACGCCTGTCGCTCCCCGACGCCCTTCCGCTTGCCGCCTGCCCCAACATTCATCGTGCCTTCCCGTATTTCTCCCCTCCAGATCAGCGCCTACACGGCCACCTCGGCCGTGGGCGTCGGCAAGGCGTCGCTCGCCGAAGCGCTCGAGCAATCGCGCAGCGGCCTGCGTGCCAACGATTTCGGCGACGCGCCGCTGCCCACGTGGATCGGCCGCGTCGACGGGCTCGAAGACATCCGCCTGCCCGAGGCGCTGGCCTCGTGGGACTGCCGCAACAACCGGCTCGCCTGGCTGGGCCTGCATGCGGATGGCTTCATCGAAGCGGTGGCGGCGGCACGTGAAAAGTACGGCGCTTCGCGCATCGCGCTAATCCTCGGCACCTCGACCTCCAGCATCGGCGAGACCGAGCTGGCCTACACCCAGCTCGACGCGGACGGCATGTTCCCGATGGACCAGCGCCGGCCCGCGGTGCACACGCCCCACTCGCTGGCCATGTTCGTGCAGCAGGTGCTGGGCCTCGACGGCCCGAGCGAGACGATCTCGACCGCCTGCTCGTCGAGCGCCAAGGTGTTCGCCTCGGCCGAGCGGCTCATTCGCCTGGGCCTGGCCGACGCGGCCGTGGTGGGCGGGGCGGACACGCTCTGCGGCAGCGTGCTGTTCGGCTTCAACTCGCTCGAACTGGTGTCGAGCGAGCCGTGCCGGCCTTTCGATGCCGGCCGCAAGGGCATCAGCCTCGGCGAAGCGGCGGGCTTTGCGCTGGTCGAGCGCGTGCAGACCGGCGCGGCCGCTTCGCCGCTGCACCTGCTGGGCTATGGCGAGGCCAGCGACGCACACCACATGTCGACCCCGCACCCCGAGGGCCTGGGCGCCGAGCGCGCGCTCGACGAGGCGCTGGAACGCGCCGGCCTCGCCCCTGAAGCCATCGACTACATCAACATGCACGGCACCGCGAGCCAGAAGAACGACGAGGTCGAAGGCGCGCTGGTGGCACGCCGCTTCCCCGCAAGCACGCACGCGAGCTCGACCAAGGGCTTCATGGGCCACACGCTGGGCGCCGCAGGCATCGTCGAGGCGGTGATCAGCCTGCTGGCGATCGAACGCGGCCTGATGCCGGGCACGGTCAACACCCACACGCTCGACGAAGGCTTCGGCCCGCAGATCAAGCTCGAGCCCGCGCATGGCGAGGTGCGCTATGCGCTCTCCAACTCCTTCGGTTTCGGCGGCAACAACTGCTCGCTGGTGTTCGGCAAGGCAGAAGCGGCATGAGCACCACCGCAACGCCCCCCACCCTCTACATCGAAGGTCCGGCTTTCTGGACGCCCACGCTTCCGGGCTGGGACGCCGCGCGCGCAGCCTTCCGCGGCGAGGGCACGCTGACCGATCCGCCCGCGAAGCGGCCCTCGCCGCAGGTGCTGGCCCCGGCCGAACGCCGCCGCGCGCCCGACACCGTGGCGCTGGCGCTCGAAGTGGCGGCCGCCGCGATGGCGGCCTCGGGCCGCAATGCGGCCGACGTGCCCTGCGTGTTCATCTCGGCGCACGGCGACCTCTCGATCAACGACTACATGTGCAGCACGCTCGCCACCGATCCGACGGTGCTGTCGCCCACGCGCTTTCACAACTCGGTGCACAACGCTGCGGTGGGCTACTGGACCATCGGCACCGGCTGCATGGCCGCCAGCAATTCGGTCTCGGCCTACGAGAACAGCTTTGCCGCCGGCCTGCTCGAAGCGGCCGTGCAATGCGCGGCCGACCAGAGCCCGGTGCTGCTGGTGGGCTTCGACACGCCCACGGTCGGCCCGCTGACCTCGGTGACCGAAAGCCGCGGGCTGCTGGCGGTGGCCATGGTGATCGCACCCGCGCGCACGGAGCGCACCGTGGCCGCGTTCAACTGGTCGCTGGCGAGCGGCACTGCCGGCACGCCGACCGCACCGCGCTCTGCGGCCGCGGCCACGCTGGCGGGCATCAATCCGATGGCCGATGCGCTGGGCCTGTTCGAGTCGCTGGCGCAGGTCGAGGGCAGCGCCGGGGTGCCGATCCAGCTGCCGCTGTCGGGTTCGCTCGCGCTGCGGCTGCAGTTGCACGGCGCCGGCTGAGGCCGGCCGGTCGGCGCGGGCCGCACCCCGCGCGTTGCTGATTTGCGATCGAACGAGGCATGTAGCGCCCATGGATACTGGGCAGGGCGCTATGTTTTTCGCAGCACTTCCGGTTGACCGCCCGACGCTGCGTTTACCCAACTTTACGGAGCGTTCAAGCCCGCTTGCTCCCCGTGGACCACCATGAAGCGCATGAGCACCCCCCAACTCCTGATGATCGAAGACGACGCCCGCCTGGCGCAGATGGTGGGCGAGTACCTGACGCAGTCGGGTTTCGCCTTCAACCACGCCGGCGACGGCGCCAGCGGCCTCGAGCAGCTGCAGCAGCACGCGCCCGACCTCGTGATCCTCGACCTGATGCTGCCCGACACCGACGGGCTCGAGGTGTGCCGCCGCATCCGCGCCCTGCCCGGCCCCATTTCCAAGGTGTCGGTGCTGATGCTCACCGCCAAGGGCGACCCCATGGACCGCATCATCGGCCTGGAGATCGGCGCCGACGACTACCTGCCCAAGCCCTTCGAGCCCCGCGAGCTGCTGGCGCGCATCCGCGCGGTGCTGCGCCGTCGCAGCGAGAACGCTACCGAGACCGAGGCCTCCACCGTGATGCGCTTCGGCACGCTGGAGATCGACCGCAACGCGCGCACCGTGTCGGTGGCCGGCGTGCTGGCCGACCTCACCTCCTACCAGTTCGACCTGCTGGTCGCGATGGCCGAGCGCGCGGGCCGCGTGCTCACGCGCGACCAGATCATGGAAGCCGTGCGCGGCCGCGAGCTCGAGGCCTTCGACCGCTCGATCGACGTGCACATGGGCCGCATCCGCGCCGCCATCGAGGTCGATGCGAAGAACCCGAAGCGCATCCTCACCGTGCGCGGCGTGGGCTACGTGTTTGCGAAACAACAGGATTGACCGGCTGATGCTGCGCGGCCTCTATTCCCGCCACCTCTACGTCCGCATCTGGCTCGCGGTGGTGGGCGGCGTCGTCATCCTCACGCTGATGGCCAACTGGATCGTGCGCGAAGCCGCAGAGGCCGAGCGCGAACGGCTGGCCCCGGTGCCGCGCAACGTGGTCGTGCTCGATGCGCAGGACCGGACGATCGGCTCCGGCACCGCATTGCGCGTGCCGGGCCAGGGACTGGAATTCGATGTGACGCTGAGCGACGGCAAGGCCATCACGCTGCGCGTGGCGCCGCGCGAGCGGCCCACCGGCAGCGGCGGCTTCACGCCGTGGCGCACGCCCTTCGGGCTGGGCTGGATGATCGCGCTGGTGGGCGTGGCAGTGGCACTGGGCGTCTACCCCATCGTGCGGCGCATCACGCAGCGGCTCGAATCGCTGCAGCGCGGCGTGCAGCGTTGGGGCGAGGGCGATCTCTCGGTGCGCGTGACCGAAGAAGGGCAGGACGAAGTGGCGGATCTCTCCAAACGTTTCAACGCGTCGGCCGAACGCATCGAACAGCTGGTGCGTTCGCACAAGTCGCTGCTGGCCAACGCATCGCACGAGCTGCGCTCGCCGCTCACCCGCATCCGCATGGGGCTGGAGCTGATGGGCGAACGTCCGAGCCCCGCCGCGCGCGAAGAAATCTCGCGCAACATCGGCGAGCTCGACCAGCTCATCGACGAAATCCTGCTGGCCAGCCGGCTCGACGCCAGCGAAGCCGACCTGGGCACCATCGAGGCCGTCGACCTGACCGGCCTCGCAGCCGAGGAATGTTCGCAGGTGAATGCCGAGCTCGACCTGGCCGAAGGCACCGACAACGCGACGCTCACCGTGCCGGGCGTGTCGCGCCTGTTGCGCCGCGCGATCCGCAACCTGCTCGAGAACGCCCGCCGCTACGGCGCCGGCGAAATCAGCGTGGAGCTCGGCAGCGCCAACGGCTTTGCCACCGTGCGCGTCAACGACCGCGGCCCCGGCGTGCCGCCGGCCCTGCGCGAACGCATCTTCGAGCCCTTCTACCGCCTGCCCGGCGCCAGCGAGCGCAACGGCGGTGTCGGCCTGGGGCTGGCGCTGGTGAAGTCGATTGCCGAGCGGCACGGCGGCACCGTGCGCTGCGAAGACCGCGTGGACGGTGGCGCGAGCTTCGTCATCCGCCTGCCGGTGGCAGCACACGCCCACTGACCCCGGTCTCGTTCACGGGACGCCGCGGAACCGGCTTCGCCGGGCCGCTGGCGTCGCCCCCGGCGAGGGGGAAGGAGAAAGCGACGCGAAGTGCGCGAAGCCTGGGGGAGTACCAAGCCTGTCCACCTAAAATCCCGCCCCTATGCAGAGATCGCACATCGTTCGGCCCGCGGCCATGTTCTGGGGGCTGGTGGTGTTCATGCCGGTCGGCGTCACCTACCTTTCCGCCTTGCTGTTGCTCGCCACCATGGGGGCCGCCGGCGGGTACAGTGAACGCTTCGCACGCCTGCGCGCCAACCCGCTGTGGTGGCCGGTGGTCGCCTACCTGGCCTGGACCCTCCTCGTGCTGGCCTTCGGGCCGCACTACCCCGAGACCGGCTCCAACCTGTTCCACGGGCTGCGCATCGGTCTCACGATCCTGATGGCGATGGCGCTCACGCGCGAGGAAGCGATCTGGGCGCTGCGCGGCTTCCTGTTGATCGCGGCGCTGAACGTGCTGCTGATCGTCCTCTACTACGCCATTGGCTTTCCGATCTGGTCGCCGCTGCGCGCGGTGGTCATGGAGGTGGGCAACAAGTCGATCAGCAACGCGCTGCTGTTCAGCGTGGTGGCGTCCACGGCCGCCGTGTGGGGCCTGGCGCAGATCGCCGCGCACAGGCCACTGCGCGCCATTCCGGCCTTTGTGCTGATGCTCGGGCTGGGCCTCGTGGTGGCGCTGCCCCTGACCTCGCGCACCTCGGTGCTCGCGCTGCTGCTGGTGGTGCCGGTGGTGTGCATCCACCAGTGGCGCAATCATCTGAAGATGCTGGTGAGCGCGCTGGTGCTGGGGGCCGTGGTGCTGGGGGCTGCGCTTTACCAGTTGCCGCAGCTGCAGCACAAGGTCGAGACCGGCGTGCAGGAAATCGAAGAGGCGCAGGCCGGCGCCGTCTTCAAGGGCAGCTGGGTCATCCGCTATTACATGTACCGCGAAACCGGCCTCATGATCGCCGACCGGCCGCTCGCCGGCTGGGGCATCGGCGGCTGGACCGCCCAGTGGCACAAGCGCGGCCCGGTGCTGTTCGCAGATTCGAACATGCCGCACAACGACTTCCTGTGGGTGGGCGCACAAGGCGGCCTGCCCGCGTTGCTGAGCCTGCTGGTCATCATGGTGGCGGCCGTGTGGCAGGCCTGGAAACGCCCCGACATCGCGGGCCGCTACGCATTGGGCGCGACGCTGATCGCGCTGATCGCCTCGAGCGTCAACTCGGCGCTGCGCGACGCGCAGATCGGACTGGCGCTGCTCTGGATCGCGATGGTGTACCTGCGGCTCGCGCAGGAAAAGCAGGACCCGGCGCCGTGGCGCGACCTGTGGCCGTGGCCGGGAAAACCGGCGCCGGTCCTCGCGCCCTGAGGCCCCGCAGCGTCAGCTCAATGCCGCGCCGACACGGTTTCACCGGCCTTCAGCCGGTACACCGTGCCGCAGTACGGGCACTTGGCTTCGCCGGTGCGCGCTACGTCCAGGTAGACCTTGGGGTGGTTGTCCCAGAGCTGCATGTCCGCCTTGGGGCTGGGGCAGAACACGCCGCCCTGGTGGTTGAGATCCTTGGCCAGGAGTTCGACGACTGCGTTGGTAGACATGGGATTCAGACTTTCGTGAGCCAGTGGGCGTATTTGGGGTTCTTGCCGTTCACGATGTCGAAGAACGCTGCCTGGATCTTCTCGGTGATCGGGCCGCGCGAGCCGCCATCGCCGCGGTTGCCGATCTCGATGCGGTCGAGTTCGCGGATGGGCGTCACTTCGGCCGCCGTGCCGGTGAAGAAGGCCTCGTCGGAAATGTAGACCTCGTCGCGCGTGATGCGCTTCTGCACGAGTTCGATACCGAGGTCCTTGCAGATGTGCAGGATCGTGTTGCGCGTGATGCCGTTGAGCGCACCGGCCGACAGGTCGGGCGTGTAGACCACGCCGCCCTTGACCACGAAGATGTTCTCGCCCGCGCCTTCGGAAACGAAACCGCTCGCGTCGAGCAGCAGCGCTTCGTCGTAGCCGTCGTCCAACGCTTCCATGTTGGCGAGGATGGAGTTCGTGTAGTTGCTCACCGACTTGGCCTGCGTCATCGTGATGTTGACGTGGTGGCGGGTGTAGCTCGAGGTCTTCACGCGGATGCCGCGCCGCATGCCCTCTTCACCAAGGTAGGCGCCCCAGGACCAGGCCGCGACCATGGCGTGGATCTTGTTGCCCTTGGGGCTCACGCCGAGCTTTTCGGAGCCGATCCAGATCAGCGGGCGCAGGTAGCAGCTTTCGAGCTTGTTCTCGCGCACGACCTGTTTCTGGGCTTCGTTGAGCTGTTCGGGCGTGAAGGGGATCTTCATGCGCAGGATCTTGGCGCTGTTGAAGAGCCGCTCGGTGTGCTCGGCCAGGCGGAAGATCGCGGTGCCCTCGGCCGTCTTGTAGGCGCGCACGCCCTCGAAGGCGCCGCAACCGTAGTGCAGCGTGTGGCTCAGCACGTGGATCTTGGCGTCGCGCCAGTCCACGAGTTCGCCGTCCATCCAGATCTTGCCGTCACGGTCGTCCAGCGAGGGGGGGATCGAGCTCATTTCCTGATTCCTTTGGGAGCGGTGTGGGGTGCGACGGGGGGAAGTCGCAAAAGCTTGCGATTTTACGGTGGCGGCCGGAACAGGGTGCCCGACAATGGCCGGTTGTCCAAACCAGTGGAAAAAGGGTTTCCGTGTCCGTATTCAAGAACGTCATCGTCTATCGCATCGAACCTGCCTGGTCCCAAACATTGACCGAGGCAGAAGAAGGGCTCGGCAAGCACCGCTTCGAGCCATGCGGCCCCTCGCAGGAAAAGTCCGCCGGCTGGGCCGAGCCCCGCGGCGAAGCCAACGGCCCGCTGGTCGAATCCATCGACGGCCAGTGGCTCGTCGAATACATGATCGAGAGCAAGACGGTTCCCGGCTCCGTGGTGCGCCGCAAGCTCGACGAGCGCTGCGCGCAGATCGAGGCCACCACCGGCCGCAAGCCCGGCAAGAAGGAAAAGAAGGAGCTCAAGGAGGACATCACCCTCGAGCTGCTGCCGATGGCCTTCACCCGCAGCGCGCGCGTGACGGTCTGGATCGACAAGGCCGAAAACCGCCTCGTGATCAACTGCGGCAACGCCGCGCGCGCCGACGAAGTGGTCACCAGCCTCGTGAAATCGCTCGACGGCTTCGCCGTGGCGCTGATCAACACGCAGATCGAACCGGCCGCCGCCATGGCCAACTGGCTCCTGACGCAGGAGCCGCCGGCCGGCTTCACCATCGACCGCGAATGCGAGCTCAAGGCCTCGGACGATTCGAAGGCCGTGGTGCGCTACGCCAAGCACCCGCTCGACATCGAGGAAGTGCAGAAGCACATCACCGACGGCAAGCGCCCGACGCGCCTGGCGCTGACCTGGGACGACCGCGTCTCCTTCGAACTGACGCATGGCATGCTGATCCGCAAGATCGTGTTCCTCGAAGGCACGGGCGATGGCGCAGCGGGTGGCAAGAAGGAAGACAACTTCGACGCCGACGTGGCGATTGCCACGGGCGAACTGGGCCAGCTGGTGCCGGCGCTGCTCGACGCGCTGGGCGGCGAAGCGGCATTCTCGGCGGCCCCGCCGGACGAAACGCCGAAGCCGGCGGCAGCACCTGCCACCGCACCCACCACCTCGACGCCGGCCGACGCCGTCGAGGAAGAAGACGCGCCGTTCTGAAGGCGCTCAGGCGCAGCGTGATCAGCTCGCCGGCGTTTCTTCTTCGGGCGGTGCCTCGGGCCGCGTCAGCGCCCAGCTCTGCAGCTTGCCGCCGTTGAACACCGCATCGACATACGAGCCACCCGTGTCGGTCCAGCGGTACAGCTCGGGCTGCTCGTCCTTGGGCGAATGCAGCTCGCCGAGTGCGCGCGTCATCGCGATGACGTGCATCAGCGTCACGCCCTGCTTGAGCTTGGCGTTGAGCATCACCGCGCTGGCGACATAGCCCACCGGCCGGTCGGCGGCCCGCTTGAGCACCTGCATGGCGCGGTTGAAGTGCAGCAGCAGGAACATCACGATGGCCCCGCCGGTCAGTGCGACGCCGGCCCAGCCGTAGCTGCGCCACGCAAGGCCAAGGAGGACGATGGCACCCACGGGCACCAGAAATTTCTGGAAATTCATGGCGCGCATTGTCGCCGCCTGCCGACCCTCGCCCCGCCGGCATCATTCGAAAGTTCACATATCGATCGAGGCGCGATTCTGCTGTATCGGCCGTGGCTACCGCCGGGCGCGAAAAACGGTACTCACCGCGAAAAGCACACGGCGCGGTGGCACGAAGCGGCACATTTCATCTCACGGGCATCAACCCGGGCCACTGAAAAGCGTATGAACATTCCGCGTCCTGTCACCTTCATTCGTCTCACCCTCGCCGCCGCGCTCACGTCCACCGTCCTCAGCGGTTGCTACGTGGTGCCGCTCGGACAACCCGCACCCGCGGCGCCGCCCTCGCAGGCTTACGCCGTCGCGCCGGGTCCGGTGGCGCAGAGCTTCAATGCGCGGCTGTATCCGTCGAACGCCGAAGCGGCGCGCTACGGAACCGTTGCAGGCACGGTGACCAACGACATGAACGGACGCGGTCATTTCAACGCGCAGATCGGCGGGGAGCAGTTTCAGGGAGAGGCGACCCGGGTTGCCGGCTCGCGAAATGCCGGTGTGGCAAACGCCAGCGGCAATCGCGGCGGCAACCTGAGTTGCCAGTACACGATGAACTCGGCCACGTTGGGCAGCGGCCAATGCGTGCTCAACAGCGGGCCGGCGTTCACGATGCACATCGGGGGATAGGGAGGGTGGCCCGGCGCGTCACTGGCGCGCCGGGCATTTTTTTTCCAAGATCAATCGAGGCGGCGGACCACGTCCATCGCCTCTTCGATGCGTTCGACGRCATGGATCGTCAGACCTTCGATCTCTTTCGTGCCTTTGCGCGGCGCATTCGCCTTGGGCACGACGGCCACGCTGAAACCCAGCTTGGCCGCTTCGCGCAGGCGCTCCTGCCCGCGCGGCGCGGGGCGCACTTCACCGGCCAGGCCGACTTCACCGAAGGCGATGAAGCCCTTGGGCAGCGGCTTGCCGCGCAGGCTCGAGGTGATGGCCAGCATCACGGCCAGGTCGGCTGCAGGCTCGCTGATGCGCACGCCGCCCACCGCGTTGACGAACACGTCCTGGTCCATGCAGGCCACGCCCGCATGGCGGTGCAGCACCGCGAGCAGCATCGCAAGGCGGTCGCGGTCCAGGCCCACCGACAGGCGGCGCGGGCTCGGCCCGCCGTTGTCGACCAGCGCCTGGATTTCCACCAGCATCGGCCGCGTGCCTTCGAGCGTGACCAGCACCACGCTGCCGGGCACCGGCTCGGGATGCTGGCTCAGGAAGATCGCGCTCGGATTGGTCACGCCCTTCAGGCCGCGCTCGGTCATCGCGAACACGCCGATCTCGTTGACCGCGCCGAAGCGGTTCTTGATCGCACGCACGAGGCGAAAGCTCGAATGCGTGTCGCCCTCGAAATACAGCACCGTGTCGACCATGTGCTCTAGCACGCGCGGGCCCGCGAGCGCGCCCTCCTTCGTGACGTGGCCCACCAGCACCACGGCCGTGCCGCTGGTCTTGGCAAAGCGCGTGAGGTGGGCCGCGCATTCGCGCACCTGGGCCACCGAGCCCGGCGCGGACGTGAGCTGGTCGGAGTACACCGTCTGGATCGAGTCGATCACCGCGATCGCGGGCCGCGTGGCGTCGAGCGTGGCGATGATCTTCTCGAGCTGGATCTCGGCCAGCACCTGCACCTGCGAGTGATCGAGCCCGAGTCGCTTCGAGCGCAGCGCGACCTGCGCGCCGCTTTCCTCGCCGGTGACGTAGAGCGCGTTCTGTCCGGCGCGCTGCAGCGCATCGACCGCCTGCAGCAGCAGCGTCGACTTGCCGATGCCCGGGTCGCCGCCGATCAACGTGACGCCGCCCGACACGATGCCGCCACCCAGCACGCGATCGAGCTCGTCGAGCCCGGTGGGGGTGCGCGCAATGTCGGTGGCCTCGATCTCGGACAGCGTGGCGAGTTCGGAGACGCCCGCCAGCGGCGAGAACTGCGTGCCGAAGCGGTTGTTGGCCGGGCCGTTGCTGCCCGCCACCTGCTCGATCAGTGTGTTCCAGGCGCCGCAGCTCGGGCATTTGCCGAGCCACTTGGGGCTGGTGCCGCCGCATTCGCTGCAGACGAAGAGTGTTTTGTCCTTGGCCATGGGACGAGTTTAGGTGTCCGCACAAACCCTGATGTCCAGCGGCTAGGAAAGAAACGATGAATCATTTAACATGTTAAGTAATTTCGAGAGGCACAGCTTTTGAGCACCACCTTCACGCACCGCAATTTGCCGCGCCTGCTGCTGCAGGCCCGCGAAGCCGTGATGGCCCACACGCGGCCCAGCCTGCGCGAGCACGCGCTGTCCGACCAGCAATGGCGCGTGCTGCGCGTGCTCGGCGAGCACGGTGCGGTCGACACCGGCCGCGTCGCGCGCGAGGCCTTCATCCTCGGCCCCAGCCTCACCGGCGTGCTCGCGCGCATGGAGCGCGACAACCTCATCACCCGCAGCCGCGACCCCGCGGACCAGCGCCGCACCGTGGTCGAGGCCACGCCGCACGGCATGAAGCTGGTGAGGCGCCTGGGGACCAGCATCGAGGCCCACTACGAGTGGATGGAAAAGTCGCTCGGCAAGGCCAAGCTCGCGCAGCTCTACGGGCTGCTCGACGAACTGATCGCACTGGAGCAGCCCTCATGAGCAGCAGCAGCACCGCGCACTACCTTCCGACCGGCACCGTGTACGGCACGCTGCTGAACTTCCGCGCCGAGTTCGAGGCGCTCGCGCCGCAGATGACGCAGCCGCCCTACAAGGCACCGCCGAAGGCGCCGGTGCTCTACGTCAAGACCGCCAACACCTGGAGCCCGCACGGCAGCGCCATCGCGGTGCCCGCGCAGGTGCCCGAGGTGGAAATCGGCGCCAGCATCGGCATGGTCATCGGCGCCGAGGGCGACGTCGAAGGCTTCGTGCTGATGAACGACCTGTCGATTCCGCATGCGAGCTTCTTCCGGCCGCCGGTGAAGTTCAAGTGCGTCGACGGCTTCCTCGGCATCGGCCCGGTGCTGCGCGACGCGCAGGAGGTGGCCGACCCCGCGAACTTCCGCGTCGAGGTGCGCATCAACGGCGAACTCAGGCAATCGATCGACTTCTCGCAGCTCGTGCGACCGGCGCAGCAGCTGCTCGCCGACGTCGGCGATTTCATGACGCTCGCGCATGGCGACGTGCTGATGCTGGGCTGCGACGCAGGCCGGCCGCTGGCGCGCGCAGGCGACCGCATCGAGATCTCCGCCCCCGGATTCGAGACACTGGCCAACACGCTGGTGCCGCAAGAGGAGGAGGCCGCATGAAGCACGCACGCGTCATCTACAAAGGCCGCGAACACGCCGGCACCAGCCACGAATTCAACGGCCAGCCCGACGCCGCCGTGCGCCTGGAAGACGGCCGCGTCGTGCCGCAGGACCAGCTCGTCTGGCTGCCGCCGCTGGCGCCCACCGCGCGCCCGCGCACCATCCTCGCGCTCGGCCTCAACTACGCCGACCACGCCAAGGAACTCGAGTTCAAGGCGCCCGAAGAGCCGCTGGTGTTCGTCAAGGGCCAGAGCACGCTGATCGGCCACCGCCAGTTCACACACCGGCCGGCCGGCGTGCAGTTCATGCACTACGAGTGCGAACTCGCCATCGTGGTCGGCAAGACCGCCCGCAACGTGAAGCGCGACGACGCCTGCGACTTCATCGGCGGCTACACGGTCGCCAACGACTACGCGATCCGCGACTACCTCGAGAACTGGTACCGCCCCAACCTGCGCGTGAAGAACCGCGACACCTGCACGCCGCTGGGGCCGTGGTTCGTCGACGCGGCCGACGTGCCCAACCCCATGGCGCTCGCGCTGCGCACCACGGTCAACGGCACCGTCACGCAGCAGGGCAACACGCGCGACATGATCTTCGACGCGCCCTTCCTCATCGCGTACTTCAGCCGCTTCATGACGCTGTCGCCGGGCGACCTGATCCTCACGGGCACGCCCGACGGCGTGGTCGATTGCAAGCCGGGCGACGTGGTCGTCACCGAGATCGAGCACATCGGCGCGCTGGTCAACACCATCGACGCGGCCTGAAACCGGCGCCGCGCCACCCTTTCCCGTCACACAAGAATCTGCGGAGACAAACGCCATGAACGCCAGAAAGAAGACCCTCGAACTCGCAGCCGCCCTCGTGGCATTGAGCGCCTCGCTGTTCGCGCTCGATGCGCCGGCGCAGACAACGGCGTTCCCCGCCAAGCCCGTGCGCTGGGTGGTGGGCTACCCGGCCGGCGGCGGCACCGACTTCCTCGCGCGCACGGTCGGCGCGCAGGTGTCGCAGCAGGTGGGCCAGCCCGTGATCGTCGACAACCGCCCCGGCGCGGGCGCGATCATCGCGTCGGAGAACGTCGCGCGCTCGCCGGGCGACGGCTACACGGTGTTCTCGGCCGACAACGGCGTGCTGGTCTACAACCCCGCGCTCTACAAGAAACTGCCCTACGACGCCGAGAAAGACTTCGCGCTCGTCGGCATGATGGGCCGCTCGCCGCTCGTCATCACGGCCGCCCCCAATGCCGGCCTGGCCGATGCCAAGGCGCTCATCGCTGCGCTGAAGGCCTCGCCCGGCAAGTACAGCATCGCGACGCCCGGCACCGGCAGCCCGCACCACCTGGCGATGGAGCTGTTCCAGCGCGAAGCCGGCGTGTCGATGCTGCATGTGCCCTACAAGGGCGGCGCGCCGGCGCTGCAGGACCTGATGGGCGGACAGGTGCCGCTGATGATGCTCGACCTGCCCAGCGGCGTGAGCGCGGTCAAGGCCGGCAAGGTCGTGCCGCTGCTCGCGATGTCGGCCGAGCGCATTCCGCAACTGCCCAACGTGCCCACCGCCAAGGAGCTGGGCTACGCCAATGTCGAGGCCTACACCTGGCAAGGCCTCGTGACACCCGCGGCCACGCCCAAGGAAGTGCAGGCCAGGCTCGGCACCGAGCTGCAGAAGGCCATGGGCGATGCCGGCGTGCGCCAGAAGCTCTACGACGCCGGCTGGGAAGCACGCCCCGCCGACGCCACCGAAATGACGCGCTACACCGACGCGGAGCGCAAGAAATGGCATGCCTTGATCAAGGCACGCGACATCAAGCTCGATTGATTGAACCGGACACTTTCCATGCAACAGATCAACCACCTCATCGATGGCAAGTCCGTCACGGGCAAGGACTACTTCGAGACCGTCAATCCCGCCACGCAGGAAGTGCTGGCCGAAGTGGCCTCGGGCGGCGAAGCCGAAGTGAACGCCGCCGTGGCCGCCGCCAAGGAAGCCTTTCCGAAGTGGGCTGGCCTGCCCGCGCCCGAACGCGCGAAGCTGATCCGCAAGCTCGGCGACCTGATCGCCCGGCACGTGCCCGAGATCGCGCAGACCGAGACCAACGACTGCGGCCAAGTCATCGCGCAGACCGGCAAGCAGCTGATTCCGCGCGCGGCCGACAACTTCTACTATTTCGCCGAGATGTGCACGCGCGTGGACGGCTACACCTACCCCACGCCCACGCACCTGAACTACACGCTGTTCCACCCGGTGGGCGTGTGCGCGCTGATCAGCCCGTGGAACGTGCCCTTCATGACGGCCACCTGGAAGGTCGCGCCCTGCCTCGCCTTCGGCAACACCGCGGTACTGAAGATGAGCGAACTCTCGCCGCTCACCGCCGCGCGCCTGGGCGAACTCGCGCTCGAAGCCGGCATTCCGCCCGGCGTGCTGAACCTCGTGCACGGCTACGGCAAGGAAACCGGCGAGCCGCTGGTGGCGCACCCCGACGTGCGCGCCATTTCGTTCACCGGCTCCACCGCCACGGGCAACCGCATCGTGAAGAGCGCGGGCCTCAAGAAGTTCAGCATGGAGCTGGGAGGCAAGAGCCCGTTCGTGATCTTCGAGGACGCCGACCTCGACCGCGCGCTCGACGCGGCCGTGTTCATGATCTTCAGCAACAACGGCGAGCGCTGCACGGCCGGTTCGCGCATCCTGGTGCAGCAATCGATCTACGCCGACTTCGCCGCGAAGTTCGCCGAGCGCGCGAAGCGCATCACGGTGGGCGACCCGCTCGACGAGAAGACCATCGTCGGCCCGATGATTTCGCAGGCGCACCTGGCCAAGGTGCGCAGCTACATCGAGCTCGGTCCGAAGGAAGGGGCGACGCTGCTGTGCGGCGGTCTCGATGCGCCGAGCAACCTGCCGGAGCGCGTGAAGAAAGGCAACTACGTCATGCCGACGGTGTTCGCCGACGTCGACAACCGCATGAAGATCGCGCAGGACGAGATCTTCGGACCGGTCGCCTGCCTGATCCCTTTCAAGGACGAGGCCGATGCGATCCGCCTTGCCAACGACATTCAATACGGCCTGAGCAGCTACGTGTGGACCGAGAACATCGGCAAGGCGCATCGCGTGGCCGCGGCCGTCGAGGCCGGCATGTGCTTCGTCAACAGCCAGAATGTGCGCGACCTGCGCCAGCCCTTCGGCGGCACCAAGGCCTCGGGTACAGGGCGCGAAGGCGGCACGTGGAGCTACGAAGTGTTCTGTGAACCGAAGAACATCGCGGTGTCGCTGGGCTCGCATCACATTCCGCACTGGGGCGTGGCGTGAACGCAGGCCGCCGCGCGCTGCTGCAGGGCGTGGCCGCATTCGCGGCGCTGCCGTCGATCGCGCCTCTCGCGCATGCGCGCGGTGACTGGCCCAACAAGCCGGTGCGCATCGTCGTGCCCTTCACGCCCGGCGGCACCACCGACTTCGTCGCGCGGCTCGTGGCCGTGGAACTCGGCAAGACGCTGGAGCAGGCCGTGATCGTCGAGAACAAGCCCGGTGCAGGCACGGTGATCGGCGTCGATTCGGTCGCCAAGTCGGCCCCCGACGGCTACACCTTCGTCTGCGTGGCCAACAGCTTCACGGCCAACCAGACGCTGGTCCGCAAGCTGCCCTACGACACGCAGAAAGACCTGCGCCCGGTCGCGCTCATGGGCATGTCGGAGCATGTGCTCGCCACGCATCCGAACAGCGGCCTGAAGACGCTGGCCGACCTGCGCAACCTGGCCAAGGCCAAGCCGGGCTCGCTGAGCTTCGCCTCCTTCGGCAACGGCACGTCGGCGCACCTGTCGGGTGAAATGCTCAAGCTGCAGATGGGCCTCGACATCGTGCACGTGCCCTACAAGGGGCAGGGGCCCGCGCTCACCGACCTGCTCGGCGGCCAGGTGACGATGATGTTCGGCAACTGGCCCGAGTTCCGCGGCCACATCCAGAGCGGCAAGCTGGTGGCGCTGGGCATGGCAACCGCGCAGCGCTCGCAGTACGCGCCCGCCATACCCACACTGGCCGAACAGGGTGTGGCCATCGAGTCCAATTCGTGGAATGGCCTGCTGGCGCCCGCCGGCGCGCCCGATGCCATCGTGCTGCGCATGAACGACGAGGTGAACCGCGCGCTCGCGGGTCCTGCCGTGACCGAGGTCTTCCGCAAAGGTGGCATCGCGTCGCAGTCGGACACGCCCGAGCGTTTTGCGGCTTTCATCCAGAGCGAAATCGTGAAGTACGGCGACGTGATCCGCAAAGCCAACATCCAGATGGAAGGCTGAACGATGAGCCTCTATGCGATGCAGAAGTTCCTGTTTGCGCTCAACCGCGAGGCCGAGGTGCAGCGCCGCTATGCCGAAGGCGGCGACACGCGTGCAATGCTGCTCGCCGACTACGACCTCAACGACGAAGAACGCGAAGCCATCAGCACCGGCGACATCGGCAAGCTCTACGTGCTGGGTTGCAATGGCCAGCTGCTGATGCACTTCGCACCGCTGCTGGGCATTGCATGGGCCGACTACCTCGAAGCCATGCGCGAGGGCGTGCGCAAGTACGGCCCGGTGCGCGCAGGCATCTACGCAATGACAACAGGCACAGACGAAAAGGTGGCAGGCGTATGAGTCTCGTATTCGCAGGCGTATGCAGCCACGCTCCAGGCATCACCGGCCGAGCGCACCTCGCCGACCCGGCCGTGAAGGACGAATTCCACGCGCAGTTCCATCGCTTCGGCGAGGCCATGCGCGCAACGAAGCCCGACGCGGTGATCGTCATCGCGGCCGAGCATTTCGCGAACTTCTTCATGAACAACATGCCGGCCTATGCGATCGGCATGGCCGACAGCTACGAAGGCCCGATCGAGGACCCGAAGTGGCTCGGCATCGAGAAGACGAAGGTGCCCGGCGATGCCGCGCTCTCGCAGCGGCTGATCCGCGAAGTGATGCAGACGGTGGACGTGGCCTACGCGGAAGAATGGAAGTTCGACCACGGCATCATGGTGCCGCTGCACTTCCTCACGCCGAAGTTCGACGTCAAGATCATTCCCGTCAACATCAACTGCCAGGGCCCGCCGCTCACGCCGCTGCACCGCGCCTGGGCTTTCGGCGAGGCGCTGCGCCGCGCCTGCGACAAGGCGCCCGAGCGCATCGCGCTGGTCGGCACCGGCGGCATCTCGCACTGGCCAGCCACGCCCGATTCGGGCAAGGTCAATGCCGAGTGGGACACCGAGTTCATGCGCCGCTGGTGCGCCAACGACCGCGAGGCCCTGCTCTCGCAGGCCGACTACAACGACGAGGCCACCTACCGCGAAGCGGGCCAGGGCGGCTTCGAGATCCGCACCTTCCTGAGCGTGGCCGCGGCCGCGCGCGGCAAGGGCGAGATCTTTCACATGAAGGCCATTCCGATCTTCGCGGTGACCTGCACGGCCGCCGTCATGTCGGTGGAATGAAGAACAACGGAGCCCCGCGATGCCGCACCTGGTGATCCTCTACACACCCAACATCGAAGCCGAGACCGACATGTCGGCGCTCTGCCGCACATTGGCCGACACCATGCTGAGGCAGCGCGACGAGGCCGACAAACCGGTGTTCCCCATCGGCGGCACGCGCGTGCTGGCCTATCCCGCCGCGCACTGCGCGGTGGCCGACGGCAAGGCCGACTACGCCTTCGTGTACCTCAATGTCCGCATGGCCGCGGGACGCTCCGAGGCCGTGAAAAAAAAGGCCGGCGACGAACTTCTGGCGGAGGTGCGCGCGCATTTCGAGCCCATCTTCTCGAAGCGCCACATCGGCATCACGTTGCAGATCGACGAAAGCCCTGGGCAGGTCTACGACGGCAAGCACAGCAACCTGCATCCCCTGTTCAACAAGTCATAAGAAGCGACACCCATGCTGTCCACAGCCACCATCGCCCAACTGGCCGCCGAGCTGCACGAAAGCGAAAAGTCGCGCCTGCAGGTCGAACACTTCTCCAAGCGCTTTCCGGAGATGACCATCGAGGACGGCTACGCCATCTCGCGCGAATGGGTGAAGAACAAGATCGCCGAAGGCCGCGTCGTGAAAGGCCACAAGATCGGCCTCACCTCGCGCGCGATGCAGCAGTCCAGCCAGATCGACGAGCCCGACTACGGCACGCTGCTCGACGACATGTTCTTCGAGCAGGGCGGCGACATCCCTTTCACGCGCTTCATCGCGCCGCGCATCGAAGTCGAGCTGGCCTTCATCCTCGGCAAGAAGCTGCAGGGCCCGAACGTGACCATCTTCGACGTGCTGGCCGCCACCGATTACGTGGTGCCCGCCATCGAGATCATCGATGCGCGCATCGAGCAGTTCGACCGCCACACCAAGGCGCCGCGCAAGGTGTTCGACACCATCGCCGACAACGCGGCCAACGCCGGCATCGTGATGGGCGGCCGGCCGGTGAAGCCCGACGCGGTCGATCTGCGCTGGGTGAGCGCGTTGCTCTACAAGAACGGCGTGATCGAGGAGTCGGGCGTGGCCGCGGCCGTGCTCAACCACCCGGCCACCGGCGTGGCTTGGCTTGCGAACAAGCTCGCGCCGTGGGACGAATACCTCGAGGCCGGCGAAGTGGTGCTCGGAGGTTCGTTCACGCGCCCCACCACCGCCGTGCCGGGCGACACCTTCCACGCCGACTACGGCCCCCTGGGCGCCATCTCGTTCCGCTTCGTCTGAAGAAAGACCTTTCATGCAAACACCCATCAACACCTTCAAGCAGGCCATGCAGGCCGGCCAGCCCAAGATCGGCCTCTGGGTCGGCCTGGCCGACGGCTACGTGGCCGAAATCCTGGCCGGCACCGGCTACGACTGGCTGCTGGTCGACGGCGAGCACGCGCCCAACGACGTGCGCTCGGTGCTCGCGCAGCTGCAGGGCATTTCGAGCGCCTGGTCGGCGCAGCCGGAATCGGAGCGCTCGCACCCGGTCGTGCGCATCCCGACGGGCGACATCACGCTGATCAAGCAGTACCTCGACATCGGTGCGCAGACGCTGCTGGTGCCCATGGTCGACACGGCCGAACAGGCCGCGCGGCTGGTGCAGGGCATGCGCTATCCGCCCGAGGGCATCCGCGGCATGGGCAGCGCCCTGGCGCGCGCCTCGCGCTGGCAGGCCTACCCGAACTACCTGCATGAAGCCAACGCGCAGACCTGCCTGCTGGTGCAGGCCGAGACGGTGGAGGCGATGAAGAACCTCGACGCCATCGCAGCCACGCCGGGCGTGGACGGCGTGTTCGTCGGGCCGGCCGACCTGTCGGCATCGATGGGCTTCGTGGGCCAACCCAACCATCCGGAAGTACAGGCCGTGATCGCCGACGCGATCGCGCGCATCCGGAAGGCTGGCAAGGCGCCGGGCATTCTCTCGACCACCGAGGAGCAGGCGCGCAAGTGGCTCGCGGCCGGCGCGCTGTTCGTGGCCGTGGGCGTCGACACCATCGTGCTCACGGCTGCGGCGAAGCAGCTGGCGGCGAAATACAAGAACGCCGCAGGCGCCGTGACGCCGAACGGCTACTGAAGCCTTTTCACACCGGGAGCCCCAGATGATGAAACGCATGACCCTGGCCGCCGTGGCCGCGACAGCCACCCTGCTCCTCGCAGCCTGCGCGCAGCCGGGCGGCAGCCCGCTGACGCAGGCCCAGCAGGAAGCCAACCGCCAGACCGTGCTCGCCTTCTACGAGAAGGGCCTCAACCAGAAGGACGCCGACGCCGCACTGCAGTACGTGGGCAATCGCTACGTGCAGCACAACCCCACGGCAGCCGACGGCCCCGAGGGCTTCCGCAAGTTCATCGCCTTCCTGCGCGAGAAGTTTCCGAAGTCGCGCAACGACATCAAGCGCTCCTTCGTCGACGGCGACTACGTGATCCTGCATGTGAACTCGGTGCGCGAGCCGGGCACGCGCGGCAGCGCCATCGTGGACATCTTCAAGCTCGAGAACGGGAAGATCGTCGAGCACTGGGACGTGGTGCAACCCGTGCCCGAAACCGCAGCCAACAAGAACGGGATGTTTTGACGATGGCCCTCCCGGTCGAAGAAATTGCGTCGCGGCTCCCCCAACGTGAGGTAAACGCGGGGGTCCCGCCCCGAAGCTTGCTGGAAAAATACGCGCTCACGAACCACCATCCGGAGAGAGACCCATCATGAGCTTCACACGCCGCCAGATCCTTCAGACCACCGGCGCCTCGGCGTTGCTCGCGAGCATCGGCCAGCAGGCCCATGCGCAGGCCGGCATCGAGACCGCGACCATCGTCACCGGCTTCGCGGCCGGCGGCACCTCGGACACCACCTGCCGCCGCATCGCGCAGAAGCTCAGCCCCGAGTACGCCAAGGCCGCCGTGGTCGAGAACCGCACCGGCGCAGGCGGCCAGATCGCGGTGAGCTACGTGAAGGGCCGCCCGGCCGACGGCAGCACCATCCTGCAGACGCCGACTTCGATCCTCACGATCTACCCGCACATCTACAAGAAACTGCCGTACGACCCGATGGTGGACATCACCCCCGTCAGCCTCGCCTGCATCTTCGACTTCGGTTTTGCCGTCGGCCCGGCCGTGCCGCTCAGCGTGAAGACCGTGCCCGAGTTCCTCGCCTGGGCCAAGACCAACCCGGCCGGCGCCAACTACGGCTCGCCGGCCGCGGGCTCCACGCCGCACTTCATCGGTGCGCTGCTGGGCATGCAGGCCGGCGTCGACCTCAAGCACGCCGCCTACCGCGGCACGCAGCCGGCCATGCTCGACCTGCTGGGCAGCAACATCTCGGCCGTGTCGGGCCCCATCGGCGACATCACGCAGCATCTGCAATCGGGCAAGGTGCGCATCCTCGGCGTGTCGGGCGCCAAGCGCAACCGCTTCGCGCCCGATGTGCCGACCTTCGGCGAGCAAGGCATCAAGAACATGGCGCACAGCGAATGGTTCGCCTTCTTCCTGCCGGCCAAGGCATCGCCCGAGCTGGTCGCGCGGCTGAACACCGCGATGAAGAACGCGCTCGCGCAGAAGGACGTGATCGATGGTCTCGGCACCTTCGGGCTGGAGGCCATGTCTTCCACGCCTGCAGAGCTGACCGAACTGCTCAAGAAAGACACCGCCAAGTGGGCGCCGATCGTGAAAGAAGTCGGCTTCACGGCGGAGGGTTAAACACATGAAGGAACTGCAATGAACATCCCACTCGCCACCCCGGTGCCCTCGGCGCTGGTGCACCCCTCGATCCATCCCGACGAGCGCGCCGCGCGCGAAGAGCTCGCGGCCTGCTATCGCGTCTTCGCGATGCTGGGCTGGGTCGAGATGATCTACAACCACATCACGGTGCGGCTGCCCGACAGCGTGACCGGCGGCGAGAAGCAGTTCCTCATCAACCCCTTCGGCCTGCACTACAGCGAGGTCACTGCCAGCAACCTCGTGAAGATCGACCTGCACGGCAAGGTGCTCGACGGGTCGCCGTACCCGGTGAACCCGGCCGGCTTCACGGTGCACGCGGCCATCCACGACGGCCTGCCCGGTGCACACTGCGTGATGCACACGCACACCACGGCCGGCGTGGCCGTGGCCTGCCTGCAGGTCGGCCTGCAGCAGACCAATTTCTATACCGCCCAGCTGCACGGCATGGTGGCGTACCACGACTTCGAGGGCATCACCATCCATGCCGACGAAGGCCCGCGCCTGCTCAGGAGCATCGGCGACCGCAACGCGGTGATCCTGCGCAACCACGGCCTGCTGGCCTGGGGGCAGACGCTGCCGCAGACCTTTGCGATCCTGTGGACCCTGCAGCGCGCCTGCGAGATCCAGATGGCGACCTTCTCGATGGGCGCGGCCATTCCGGTGAGCGAGGAGATCGCGCAGCGCTGCACGCGCGATGCGCTGCAGTTCAGCCCGGAGCATGGTGCGGGGCAGGACGTGTTCAATGCCTTGGTTCGCCAAGTGGACCGCATCGACCCGAGCTACAGAAACTGAGGCGACCTTTCCATGAAGATCTGTATTTACGGCGCCGGCGCGATCGGCGGATGGATCGGCGTCGGCCTCGCGCAGGCCGGCGAACGGCTCAATGTGGTGGCGCGCGGCGCCACGCTCGAAGCGCTGCAGCGCGACGGCCTCTCTCTGATGCGCGGCGAGGTGCGCACGCGCGTGCCCGTCAACGCGGTGGCCGACCCGGAAGCGCTCGGCGTGCAGGACCTGGTCGTGATCGCCGTGAAGGCGCCCGCGCTGGCCGGCGTGGCCGAACGCATCGGGCCGCTGATCGGGCGCGACACCCTCGTGCTGGTCGCGATGAACGGCGTGCCGTGGTGGTTTCTCGAAGGCGGCTTCGGCGGCGAGATCGCGGGGCACCGGCTTGCCGCGGTCGACCCCGAGGGTGCCATTGCAAAAGCCATTCCGGCGCACAACGTGATCGGCTGCGTGGTGCATGCGAGCTGCTCGCTCGACGGGCCAGGCGTGGTTCGGCATCACTTCGGCAACGGGCTGATCGTGGGCGAGCCTTCGGGCGATGCCACGCCGCGCGTGCAGAAACTGGTCGATCTGCTGAACCGCACGGGCCTCGACACCACGCTGTCGCCGCAGATCCAGAAGGACGTGTGGTTCAAGCTGTGGGGCAACATGACGGTGAACCCGATCAGCGCGCTGACCGGTGCGACCACCGACCTGATCATGGACGACGACTATGTGCGCGGGTTCATCTCCGCCGTGATGCTCGAAGCCAAGGAGATCGGCCGGCGCATCGGCATCGAGATCACGCAGAGCCCCGAAGACCGGCATGCGGTGACGCGCAAGCTCGGCGCGTTCAAGACCTCGATGCTGCAGGACGTGGAGGCCGGGCGGTCGGTGGAGCTGGATGCGCTGGTGACCGTGGTGCGCGAGCTGGGCGAGCTGACGGCGGTGGCCACGCCGTTCACCGACGCGCTGCTGGGGCTGGCGCGGTTGAGGACGCGGCAGCTCGGGTTGTACTGAGCGCAGCCGAAGCGGGCCCGCTCGGCCGACAACTCACTCCACGATCAGCGTGTAGGTCACGGCCTGCAGCATGCCCGGCAGTGCGCCACCGAACTCGAGCGTGTGCTTGCCGGGTTTCAACGGGCGAACCATCACGTAGTACCCATTCGCCGCCGACGGAAACACGCGCGCCCTGGGTTCGCTCCGCTCCCCCAGGTCGAAGCACGCCTTCGTGGCCTGACGGTACGACGGAAGGCCGGGCACCCGGAAACCGTCGATCTCGAGGACCAGCGCAGAGACGCTGTCCGTCATGCGCGCTACATCCCTGGTCGCGCTCCCGCAGTTGACGGGCATCGAAGGGCCCGGCATGACCACGTAGTTGATCAGCGGAAAGAACAGGTACTTTCCGCGAGGGACCGTGCAGGTTCTGACGGTCCGCCGCGTGCCGTAGGTGCCCGCCAGGAACCAGACCTTGCCGCCTTGCCGGCTCCCGCACAAGGCGCCCGTCCGATCGGCGACGGGGCTGCTGCCGTGCTCGAACGAGGCCGCCCATTGCCACCAGGCGCGCGACCACTCGGCCTGGGACATTCCTTCCACCGTTTCGGCGGGAGGAACCGTCGGACCGGCCTGCGCCTGCGCGGACGCAGGAAGCACGGCCGAAAGGAGCAACGCGAGCACGGCGGAGGACAACTTCACAGGGGCTTTCCGGTTTGCTTTTCCGGCCGGAGATTCGGCAGGCGCCCGGACCATACCACCGCCCGGCCGTGGGCCGCCGAAAGCGAAACAGAAGCCCGCCCGTCAGGCTGCGCGTGCGAGCGCGACGGCCTCGTGCCGTGCCGCTTCGCGCGAGGCGGTGTCCACCTCCTCACCCATCAGCGTCTTCTCGACCACGACCGTGTCGACCTGCTTCACGCCGATGAAGCGCAGCCAGGTCTCGATGTAGGGCTTCTGGAAATCCATCGCGTGGGCCGATCCGCCGTCGCCCAGCGGATAGTCCAGCCCGCGCGCGCACACGACCGTGGCCTTGGGCGTGGTCAGCATGCCCGACATTCCGCTGGCATCGAAGCGGAAGAGCACGTCCTTGTGCGTCACCAGGTCGATGAGTTGCTTCAGCCGGTAGGGGATGCCGAAGTTCCACAGGGGCACGGCCAGCAGGATGTGGTCGGCCGCATGGAACGGCGCGGCCAGTCGTTCGATCTCGCTCCACGCCTGTCTTTGCGCGGACGTTCGCTCGATGCCCTGGATGCCCGCGTACTTGGCGTCCATCATGTCCTGCGAGAGATCGGGCAGCGGCGTGCTCCAGAGATCGAGCACGGTGAGCCTGTAACCCGGGTGATGCGTTTCGGCCGCATCGACGAACGCGCGGGCGACCTCGATGCTGGCGGAGCGCGACTTGCGCGGCGAGGCCTCGATGTAGAGAAGTTCCTTCATGGCGGGCAGATGCCTTGGATGTTGACGGGTCTGCAGGCTAAGCCGCACGGACTCACAAGACAATCAACATAATCTCCACCCATTCAGAAACATCGGCACTGAAACCCATGCTGGACTCGATTCTCCTGCGCACCTTCATCGCCGTGGCCGACCACGGCAGCGTCACCCGGGCGTCGGAGGTGCTGCACCTCACGCAGTCGGCCGTCAGCGCCCAGGTCAAGCGGCTCGAGGAGCAGGCGGGCTGCCGCGTCTTCGAACGCACGACGCGCTCGCTGGCGCTCACCCGCAAGGGCAGCATCCTGCTGAGCTACGCGCGCAGCATCCTTCAGCTGCAGGAACAGGCGGTGCTGAAGATGAGTGCTTCGCGCAAACCCGCGACGACGATCCGGCTGGGTTGCTCCGAAGGTTTCGCGGGCGGATGGCTCTACGCCGCACTCGCGGAGTTCCGGCAGACGCGGCCGGACATCCATGTGGAGGTCACCGGCGACATCAGCACCACGCTGGCCCGGCAGGTCGAACTCGGATCGCTGGACCTCGTGGTGGGCGCGTTCTGCGATGCGCAGCTGCAGGGCGAGACACTGTGGATCGAGCCCATGGTGTGGGCCTACGCAGCGAAGTCGCTGCTCGACCCGGACCTGCCCGTGCCCTTCGCGTTCCTGTCGGAGCCCTGCCCCTACCGCGAGGCCGCGTTGGCCTCGCTGTCGCGCCACGGAGCGAACTGGCAGGTCGTGCTGACCGCGCACAGCGCCCGTGCGGTGGTGGAGGCGGCATGCGCCGGCCTGGCCGTGACGGTGTTGACCCCGTCGAACATGCCGCCGGAGCTGCGTCCCATCCCGGCGGGCAGCTTCCTGCCGGAACTGCCACCCGCGCATTTCGCGATCCGGTTCGTCGAGAGCAGGGCGACCGAGCCACAGCGCGAACTGGTCCAGCTGATCCGAGAGGCCTGCTACCGGTGGCGGGGTGCGGCAGCGTCCGGGATGCAGGAGCCGCGCGAGAAGAAGCTCAGTGCTTCTTCAACAAGACCCGCACCGCCTCGGGCAACGAATTGACCTGCGGCATGAAGCGGTCGAGCACGGCGCCGAGGATCACGGCGCAGACGATCGCGCCGAGCAGCGGCTTCCAGGTGAGCCGCACGGCCGCCATCAGCCAGCCTTCGCGCGCCACGCGCACCGCGGCGCGGGCCGAGACGTACGAGAATGCCACTTCGATGGCCACGGCCAGCAGCGCATCCCAGCCGAAATAAAGCAGCACGAGCGAGCCGGCGCCGAACAGCACTGCCACGCAGATCAGGAAAATGGCGACCACCGGCACGACGACGATCGCGCCCTCATCGGCGCCGGCCGCCAGCTCCAGCGCGCCGCCGGCCACGTCGGCGGCGCCGGCGTCACTCACGCTGCCGGCGACATCCAATGCAAGGTCGGCGGCATCGACCACGCAGTCGCCGCTCACATCGAGGTTGACGCCAACCCCGCTCTCGACCAGCCGCCGGGCCCACCAGCGCAGCACCAGCAGGTAGCCGAGGTAGCCCACGCCCAGCGTGAGGAAGTAGCGCACCGCCAGCGAGTCCACATGCAACAGGTGCATCTGCAGCGCCGACACGCCCCACATCAGCAGCAGCATGAAGGTGCCGATCAGGATGCCATGCGTACGCAGGCTGTGGTTGCGGTGCAGGTCGCGCTCGATCTGCGTTTCCCAAAGGCGCATCGAACGCCAATTGGAAAGAACCTTCATTGCTGTTCGTCGGCGGGGGCGAAAGGCACGCGTTGCGACACGGCGCACATGAGTTCGTAGCCGACGGTGCCCGCGGCCTGCGCGACCTCGTCGATGGGCAGCACCGCGCCCGTCATGGCGGAGCGACCCCAGAGCGTGACCTCGGTGCCGAACTTCGCATCGGGCACCGGCGTGAGGTCGACGGTGATCATGTCCATGCTCACGCGGCCCACCATGCGGGTGCGCACGCCGTTCACCAGCACCGGCGTGCCGGTGTTGCAGTGGCGCGGATAGCCGTCGGCATAGCCGACTGCGGCCACGCCGATGGTGAGCGGCCCCTCGGCCGTGAAATTGGAGCCGTAGCCGATGGTGTCGCCGGCCTTCAGCGTCTGCACCGAGAGCAGCCGGGTCGACAGGGTCATCGTGGGCTGCAGCTGCCAGTGCGCCGTGTCGTGCACCGGAAAATCGGGCGCGCTGCCGTACAGCAGGATGCCGGGGCGCACCCAGTCGCCGCGCGTCTGGTCGGGGTGGCGCAGGGTGGCGGCGCTGTTGGCGATGGAGCGCTCGCCCGGCAGGTCGCGGGTGACGCGCTCGAACGCTTCGAGCTGGTGGGCGATGCCGCGGGCGCCGTCGGCGTCGCTGAAATGCGTCATCAGCGAAATTTCGTCGACCTGCGTCAGCGCGTTGAGGCGCGTCCAGGCCGAGCCGAAGCGCTCGGGCGTGAAGCCGAGGCGGTTCATGCCTGAATTCATCTTCAGGAACACGCGCTGCGGCTTGAGGGTCTTGTGGGCCGCGAGCATGTCGATCTGCTCGTCGCAGTGCACGGTGTGCCAGAGGTCGAGCCGCGAGCACAGCTCCAGGTCGCGCGCGTCGAACACGCCTTCGAGCAGCAGAACCGGGCCGCGCCAGCCCAGGGCGCGCACGCGCTCGGCCTCGGCCAGGTCGAGCAGGGCAAAACCGTCGGCGCCGCGCAGGCCCTCATAGACCCGCTCGATGCCATGGCCATAGGCATTGGCCTTGACCACCGCCCAGACACGGGCTTCCAGGGCCGAACGGCGGGCCCTGTCGAGGTTGTGGCGGAGTGCGGCGGTGTGAACGGTGGCGAGAATGGGACGCGGCATGGGGGGCTTTGAGGAAACGCAGACCACGTTTTAGCATTTCCGGGAATGGGGTCGATTCCGGTGGGAATGCCTATTTCGGTGTCGTACCCCCATGCTATAACCGCCCATTCGCTCACAGCGCGACACTTTTTCACTACCGCCAGCAGACCCTCTGGCCAGCCAGCCCATCGATGAAGCGCGGTTTCTACACGATCATGTCGGCCCAGTTCTTTTCGTCGCTGGCCGACCAAGCGCTTTTCGTTGTTGCCGTCGATCTCATGCGAAGTTCGGGCGCGCCCGAATGGCAACGCGCGGCCCTGGTGCCGATCTTCGCGGTCTTCTATGTGGTGCTGGCGCCGCTGGTGGGCGCCTTCGCGGATGCGCTGCCCAAGGGCAAGGTGATGTTCATCAGCAACGCAATCAAGGTGGTCGGCTGCCTGATGATGCTGTTCGGCTCTCACCCGCTGCTGTCGTATTCGATCGTGGGGCTGGGCGCGGCGGCCTACTCGCCGGCCAAGTACGGCATCCTGACCGAGCTGCTGCCGGCCTCCCAGCTGGTCAAGGCCAACGGCTGGATCGAAGGGCTGACGATTGCCTCCATCCTGCTGGGCATCGTGCTCGGCGGCACGCTGGTGGGCCATGCGATCTCCACCAAGCTGCTGGCCTTCGATCTTCCGTTCATCGACACGGGCATCGATTCGCCGGCCGAGGCCGCGATCTCGGTGCTGATCTTCGTCTACATGCTGGCGGCCTGGTTCAACACCCGCATCCCGCACACCGGCGTCGAGATGCGCCCCTTGCGCTCCAACCCGGAGCATGGCCTGGCGCGCAACATCGTCGCGCTGCTGCCCGACTTCTGGCATTGCAATGCACGCCTGTGGCGCGACCGCCTCGGCCAGATCTCGCTGGCCACCACCACGCTCTTCTGGGGCGCGGGCGGCAACCTGAAGTACATCGTGCTGGCCTGGGCTTCGCTGGCCTTGGGCTACAACACGACGCAGGCCTCGGCGCTCACCGGCGTGGTGACCATCGGCACGGCCGTGGGCGCGATCGTGGCCTCGATGCGCATGCGCCTGGACATGGCCACCCGCGTGATCCCGATGGGCATCGCGATGGGGCTGATGGTGATCTGCATGAACTTCATCGGCAACGTCTGGCTGGCGGTGCCGTTCCTGATCATCCTGGGCGGCCTGGGCGGCTTCCTGGTGGTGCCGATGAATGCGCTGCTGCAGCACCGCGGCCACAACCTGATGGGCGCGGGCCGTTCCATCGCGGTGCAGAACTTCAACGAGCAGGCCTGCATCCTGCTGCTAGGCGGCTTCTACAGCGTCTGCACCGGGCTGGGCCTGTCGGCCTATGGTGCGATCAGCGCCTTCGGTCTTGTGGTGGCGGGCTGCATGTGGCTCATCAAGCGCTGGCATGAGAACAACCTCAAGCAATACCCCGAAGAGGTCGACCACCTCCTCGCCATCGCCCGCAGCGACAAGCATCATTAGTCGCCCTCGCGCTGCAAGCCGTCGCGCCGAATCGCAGAACACCGCGGAACCGGCTTTGCCGGGCCGCTGGTGTTGCCCCCGGTAGGGGGTTGGCGAAGCGACACGAAGTGCGCGCAGCCTGGGGGCGAGCAACATTTTCATGGCCGCACTTGCACTGATCTTCAACGCCTTCGTGTGGGGTGTTTCATGGTTCCCGTTCCGGCATATCGAGAACCACGGGCTGCATCCGGTGTGGACCACCTGCCTGATCTACCTGGCGATCGCCATCGCGATGGGCGTCGTGCGCCGGCATGCGTGGAGGGGCTTCGCGGCGTTTCCGATGCTCGCGGTGCTGGGGCTGGCGGCAGGCTTCACCAACGTGGGCTTCAACTGGGCCGTGACACAGGGCGACGTGGTGCGCGTGGTGCTGCTGTTCTACCTGATGCCGCTGTGGAGCGTGCTGCTGGGCTGGGTGCTGCTGGGCGAGCGCCCCACGGGCGGCGCGCTGGCGCGGGTGGCGCTGGCGCTCACCGGCGTGGTGGTGGTGCTCAAGACGCCGGGCGCCGACTGGCCCGTGCCCTCGAGCCTGCCCGATTGGCTCGGCCTCGCGGCCGGCTTCAGCTTCGCGGTGACCAACATCGCGCTGCGCCACCTGCGGCAGGCACCGGGCGAATCGCGCGCGCTGGCGATGTTCGCCGGCTGTGCCGTCGTGGCGGGCGTCACGGCGATGGGCGGCACCGCGCTCGGCGCCATCGGTTCGCCGATGCAAGCCTCGGCGGGCTGGATCGGCTGGGCCGCGTTGCTGGGCATCGGCTTCGTGTTCGCCAATGTGTGCCTGCAGTACGGCGCGGCGCGGCTCACGGCCAGCGCGACCTCGGTGATCATGCTGTCGGAGGTGCTGTTCGCGAGCGTCTCGTCGGTCGCGCTCGGTGCGGCCGCGATGGACGCGCGCATCCTCGTTGGCGGCGCGCTGATCGTGCTGGGCGCCGTCTGGGCGGCGTTTGCACGAACGCCGGTGCAGGGCGATGATCGTGCTTCTGTGTCCACCTGAGGAACAACCATCATGACCAGCGTCTACGACTTCGAGGCCAACCGGATCGACGGCAAGCCGGTGAAGCTCTCCGCCTTCAAGGGCAAGGTGCTGCTGATCGTCAACACCGCCAGCCAATGCGGTTTCACGCCGCAGTTTGCCGGGCTCGAGGCGCTGCACGAGAAGTACGCCGACCAGGGCCTGGCGGTGCTGGGCTTTCCGTCGAACCAGTTCGGCGCCCAGGACCCGGGCACCAACGAGGAAATCGGCGCCTTCTGCACCAAGAACTACGGCGTGAGCTTTCCGATGATGGAGAAGATCGACGTCAACGGCGGCAACGCCGCGCCGCTCTACCAGTGGCTGACGAAAGAGAAACCGGGGCTGCTGGGCCTCACGGCCATCAAGTGGAACTTCACCAAGTTCCTGATCGGGCGCGACGGCACGGTGCTCAAGCGCTATGCGCCGCTCGACACGCCGGCCTCGATGACGCGCGATGTCGAGGCGGCGCTGGCGGCGGGCTGATCGTCAGAATCGGAAGCTGGCGGTCTTCGAACCGCCGCCCACCGTCACGGTCTGGCTCTTGGTCTCTCCGCCGGGTGCGGTGACATCGATGGTGTAGCGGCCTGCCGGCAGGTCGACCAGGCAAACAGGCCCGCTGGCGCGCCATGCAAGCGCGGCGGCGGTGCCGGCGTCCCCGCCTTTGATGGCGACCTCGACATTGGCCATGTAGGCACCGTCCGCGCGCGCGAACAACAGGGCCAGCGGATGGTCCTTCATGGCGGCACGCATGGCCGTCGATTCGTCCGATCCGATGCCGCCGCAGACATAGCGCGCCTCGCCCGCGCCTTTCCATTGCGGCATGGCGGACTGGGCTTGCGCCGCAAAGGCGCCGACGGCACACGCGCCCGCCAGCAGGATGCGCAGCAGGCTCGCGAACGCAGGGGTGGCAGAAACAGAGGGCATGACGCTTTCTCCTTTGGGGGAATCGGGTCACCGATGGTGCAGCGCAGAATCTCCGCCGCGGGGTCGGACCAGAGCGCGGGTTGCTGTGCGATCAGGCCTTACTTGCCCAGGGCCGCATCCAGCAGTTCCACCCAGTGCCGCACAGGCGTGTCCCCGCTGCCGCTTTGCAGGTGCGTGATGCAGCCGATGTTGGCCGAGGCGATGGTGGTGGGCTGAAGCTGTTTCAGATGCGCCAGCTTGCGGTCGCGCAGCGGGTAGGCCAGCTCGGGCTGCAACACCGAATAGGTGCCGGCCGAGCCGCAGCACAGGTGCGCTTCGTTCATGGCCACGCGCACGTCGAAGCCGAGCGCGCGCAGGTGCGTCTCGACACCGCCGCGCAGCTTCTGGCCGTGCTGCAGCGTGCAGGGCGGGTGGTAGGCGACCACGCCCGCCGGCGCATGCACCCGGGCTTTCAATGCGGGAACGAGGTCGGGCAGCAGCTCGCTCAGGTCGCGCGTCAGTTCGCTGATGCGCGCCGCCTTGGCCGCATAGGCCGGGTCATGCTGGAGGATGTGGCCGTACTCGCGCACGGTGACGCCGCAGCCCGAGGCGTTCATCACGATGGCTTCGACCCCACCTTCGTCAGGATGGCGCGCCACCTGCGGCCACCAGGCATCGATGTTGGCGCGCATCTGCACCTTGCCGCCCTCCTGGTCGTTGAGGTGGAACTTCACGGCGCCGCAGCAGCCGGCCTCCTTCGCGATCACGGCCTCGATGCCGGCCGCGTCGAGCACGCGCGCGGTGGCGCTGTTGATGTTGGGCATCATCGACGGCTGCACGCAGCCCGCGAGCATCAGCACCTTGCGCGCATGGGTGGCGGTAGGCCAGGCGCCGGCCTCCTGCCTGGCGGGGACCTTGGCCTTGAGTGCGTCGGGCAGCAGGCCGCGCACCGACTGGCCGAGTTTCATCGCGGGGCCGAACAGCGGCGACGGCAGCCCTTCCTTCAGCAGCCAGCGCGTGGCCGACTCCACCGCGGGGCGCGGCACCTTCTCGTCGACGATCCTGCGGCCGATGTCGACCAGGTTGCCGTACTGCACGCCGCTCGGGCAGGTGCTTTCGCAGTTGCGGCAGGTCAGGCAGCGGTCGAGGTGCAGCTGCGTGCTGCGCGTGGGCGTCTTGCCTTCGAGCACCTGCTTGATGAGGTAGATGCGTCCGCGCGGACCGTCGAGCTCGTCGCCCAGCAGCTGGTAGGTCGGGCAGGTGGCGGTGCAGAAGCCGCAGTGCACGCACTTGCGCAGGATGGCTTCGGCTTCGCGGCCTTCGTCGGTGTCGCGGAATTCAGGGGCGAGTTCGGTTTGCATCGCGGGTGTCGGTTTCTTGTTATGCGTCGGCGAAGAGGCGGTGCGGATCGAACTCGCGCATCAGCGCGCGATGGATGCGTTCGAGCGGGGCGCTCAGTGCATCGAAACGCGGGGCAACGCTGCGCATGTCGGCCCCGGCAGGCAGCCTGAACAGCGTGGCGTGCCCGCCTGCTGCATGCGCGATGCCGCGGACGCGTGCGGCCTGTTCGGGCGGCGCCTTGTACCAGCGCTGTCCACCGTGCCATTCGATCAGCGGCGCGCTGCCGTCGAGGGCGAACACCGGCGCGGTCTGCGGCACCGACAGGCGCCAGAGCGCATCCGGTCCCTCGGCCGTGGTGGCAAACCACGGCAGCTGCTGATCGCGCAGCGACTGCCACTCGGCGGCGGCACGCGCGTTGTCCTTGCGCTCGCCGCCGAGGTGCGTGCACGCCGCCTCGACGGCAGCGACCGCGCCGCGCAGCCGCAGGCGGAGTGCGCCGGCACCGGCGTACCCGAACCAGCAGCTCGCATTCAGCGGCAGCGGCCGGCCGCCCCATTCGTTGAGCAGGCGCAGCGCATCGGCCTGGCTGCAGGCGAATTCGAGGGTGGCCTCGGCCGGCGCGACGGGCAGCACCTTGAGGCTCACCTCGGCGATCAGGCCCAGCGTGCCGAGCGATCCGGCGAGCACGCGCGAGACGTCGTAGCCCGCCACGTTCTTCATCACCTGGCCGCCGAAGCTCAGCACCTCGCCGCGGCCGTTGACGAGCGTGGTGCCCAGCACGTAGTCGCGCACCGCACCGACACTGGCGCGCGCCGGGCCGCTGAGGCCGGCGGCGACCATGCCGCCCACGGTGCCGGCGCCGCCTTTTTCACCGAAATGCGGTGGCTCGAAGGGCAGGCACTGCCCTTTCTCGGCCAGCGTGGCTTCGAGCTCGGCGAGCGGCGTGCCGGCGCGCACGGTGACGACCAGCTCGCTCGGTTCGTAGCTCGTGATGCCGGTGAGCCCGGTGGTGCTCAGGAGGTCGCCGCGCGGCGTCTCGCCGTGGAAGTCTTTCGTGCCGCCACCGCGGATGCAAAGCGGCGTGGCATCGGCGGCCGCGGCGCGGATGCGCTCGACGATCTGGCTGAGGGCTGGATCCATGGTCGGTTTTCTTGTTGTCGTTCTCAGAAGCGGGGCAGATCGGGGTGCGGCAGTTGGCCGCCGCGCACCACCTGCTTGCCGTATTCGGCGCAGCGCTGCAGCGTGGGAATCGCCTTGCCGGGGTTCAGCAGGCCGGCCGGGTCGAAGGCGCGCTTGACGCCGAACATCTGCTCGTTCTCCGCCGCGGTGAACTGCACGCACATGCTGTTGAGCTTCTCGACGCCCACGCCGTGCTCGCCCGACACCGTGCCGCCCATCGCCACGCTGGTCTCCAGGATGTCGGCGCCGAAGAGCTCGCAGCGGTGCAGCTCGTCGGAGTCGTTGGCATCGAACAGCACCAGCGGATGCAGGTTGCCGTCGCCGGCGTGGAACACGTTGCAGCAGCGCAGGTTGTATTTCTTCTCCATCTCCTGGATCGCGAGCAGGATGTCCGCGAGCCGCTTGCGCGGGATGGTGGAGTCGAGGCACATGTAGTCGGGGCTGATGCGCCCCGACGCCGGAAAGGCGTTCTTGCGGCCGCTCCAGAATTTCATGCGCTCGTCTTCGCTGCTGCTCACCGCGATGGCGGTGGCGCCGGAGGCGCGCAGCACGGCGGTCATGCGGCCGATTTCTTCCTCGACCTCTTCGAGCGTGCCGTCGGATTCGCACAGCAGGATCGCGGCGGCGTCGAGGTCGTAGCCCGCGTGCACGAAGTCCTCGACCGCGGCGGTCATCGGCTTGTCCATCATCTCGAGCCCCGCCGGGATGATGCCGGCCGCGATCACCGCGGCCACCGCGTCGCCGGCTTTGCGCACGTCGTCGAAGCTGGCCATGATGCAGCGCGCGAGCTGCGGCTTGGGCACCAGCTTGACGGTGACCTCGGTGGTCACGGCCAGCATGCCTTCGCTGCCGATCACCAGCGCCAGCAAGTCGAGGCCCGGCGCATCGAGCGCCTCGCCGCCGAATTCGACGGGCTCCCCCTCGGCGGTGAAGCCGCGCACGCGCAGCACGTTGTGCAGCGTCAGGCCGTATTTCAGGCAATGCACCCCGCCCGAGTTCTCGGCCACGTTGCCGCCGATGGTGCAGGCGATCTGGCTCGACGGGTCGGGTGCGTAGTAGAGGTTGAACGGCGCAGCGGCTTCGCTGATGGCCAGGTTGCGCACGCCGCACTGAACCACGGCCGTGCGGCTCGCCGGGTCGATCTCGAGGATGCGGTTGAACTTGGCGAGCGAGAGCGTCACGCCCAGCGCATGCGGCATCGCGCCGCCCGAAAGCCCCGTGCCCGCGCCGCGCGCCACCACCGGCACGCCGAGCTGGTGACAGGTCTTGAGCACGGCGGCAACCTGCGCCTCGGTCTCGGGCAGGGCCACGACCAGCGGCCGCTGCCGGTAGGCGGTGAGGCCGTCGCACTCGTAGGGCGTGGTGTCTTCGGCATGCCAGATCAGGGCATGCGCGGGCAGGTGCGCCTGCAGCGCGCGCACCACTTGCGACTGGCGCTCTGTTTTTTGTAGCGAATCGTGCTGGACGGCGGTGAGCGGCGCATTCATGCGGCAAGGCCTCTTCTTCTCTTCTTCAGGCGGGATGTTGTCTCGTGGTGTACGGCACTCTACGGAAATGCGGCACCCTCGGGTTGAAGCTTTTTTGCGCGCCGCTTGAGAGAACTTTGCCGGCCGGCTCAGCGCAGGCTCTGCACCAGCCAGTCGGCAAAGGCCGCGCATTCCCAGCGCTCCAGCGCGCCGGGCTGCCAGCAGATGGTGTGCCGGTGCGGCGATGGCACGGCCTGCCCGGAGAGTGCCACCAGCCGGCCCGATTCGAACCAGGCGGCGCCCATCTTCTGGCGCACCAGCGCCACCCCGAAGCCGCTCGCCGCCGCGTCGTAGACGAGGCCGAGGTCGTTGAACTGCGAGCCGACATTCGGCTCGGGCTGGTCGATGCCGCAGCTCGCGAACCAGGTGCCCCAGGGTTCGAGCGGGCTGCGGATCAGCCGCGCGCTCGCGATCTCGGCCGCAGTGCGGAAGCCGTCGAACGGGCCGAATTCGTTGAGGTAACTCGGGCTGCAGGCGGGCACCACCTGTTCTTCGAGCAGCAGCCGGTGCTCGCAGTCGGCGTACGCGCCGGTGCCGTAGCGCACTTCGAGGTCGGCCTGCTCGGCCGTCACGTCGAGCAGCGGGATCGACACCTGCAGCACCAGTTCGATGTCCGGGTAGATGTTGCGGAAGAGTTCGAGCCGGGGCATCAGGAACTGGCGGCTGAAGGTCGGCGTGACGGCGATGCGCAGACGCGTCGCGCGCTGCGCCGCATTGCTGCCCGGCGTGGCCTGCAGCGCTGCGAGGCCGGTACGCACGTTTGCGAGGTAGGCCGCGCCGTCGGCCGTCAGGCTGAAGTCGCTGCGGCCGAAGAGCTTGAAGCCCACATGCGACTCGAGCTGCCGGATGCGGTGGCTCACCGCACTGGCCGTCACGCACAACTCGTCCGCCGCGCGGCCCGCGTGCCGCAGCCGCGCCACGGCCTCGAAGGTCAGCAGGCACTGGATGGGCGGGATGTGCTGAAGGGCCATGGGGCTCTACCCTCTGATCTTCTGTTCGGGGCGCGTGCTCTTGTGCTGGCCGATCAACCGCTGCGCTGAGCGATCACGCCCTGAACAAGGTGCCCCACGCACCTCAGATCGAATCGAATCGAAAAGCAAGATTCACCCTAGTCCTCGAAGAAGCTGACAGGCAACCCAGGTGTATCGACACGCATCGAGATCACCGTGCCCGACGCCGGCCGCTGTTCGATCTCTGCGGCGGGCCGGCCCTTGCGGCCGCTGGTGACGAACAGCGTCTTCAGGTCGTCGCCGCCGAAGCAGGGCATGGTCGGACATTGAACGGGGACGGGGATCGAGGCCACGATCTCGCCCGAGGGCGCGAAGCGCAGCAGTTGGGCGCCTTCGAACATCGCGACCCAGTAGTGGCCCGCCGCATCGATGGTGGCGCCGTCGGGGCGGCCCTCGTAGCGCACGGGCGACTCGGGGGTCCAGCCTTCGGGCTTGGTGTCGAACTGGTGGAACACGCGGGCATGCGAAAGCGAGTTGCCCTCGGCGTCCCAGTCCCAGGCGCACACCACGTGCGCGGCGGTGTCGGCCCAGTAGAGGGTGCGGGCATCGGGCGAGAACGCGAGCCCGTTGCCGGTGGTGGACTCGTTGGCCATCTGCGTCAGCGTGGGCGCGATGTCGGTGTCGGGGCGCGCGTCGAAACAGTAGAGCGCGGCGTTGGCGCGGTCTTTCGCCTCGTTGAGCGAACTGCCCCAGAAGCGGCCCAGCGCATCGCACTTGCCGTCGTTGAAGCGCATCGTGCGCACGTCGTGCTCGACGCGCGCCATCGCGACCAGTTCGCCGCCCCATTCGCGCGCCCGGTAGATGCCGTCGCGCAGCGCGATCACGAGGCCGCCGCTGCGGGCCGGCGCCATGCAGCCGGGTTCGGTCGGAAGCGGCCATCGCTCGACCGTCGCCGCGCCGATGTCGCCGCGTGTGCGCAACACGGCACGGCCCGGAATGTCGAGCCAGTAGAGCGAACTTTCTTCAGGGTGCCAGAACGGTGACTCGCCGAGCTCGCAAAGGCTGTCTTCGATGGAGGTCCACATGGTGCGTCGATTGTGCTCCCGGGGCCATCGAAGCGGCGGGCAAAAAAAAGCCCGCTGGCGCCGGAGCGCTCGCGGGCTGAACATCCAAAGGAGACTCTCGCTTGAAAACTCGTTACGAAGATTTGTTCTTGTAAAAAAGGATGGCGATCGTCCGGTTGCAGCGCCACCCGGAGGCGGCGCCGCAGTGGCAGATCAACGGTTGTATGCGGTTTCGCCGTGGGCGGAGATGTCGAGGCCTTCGCGCTCTTCTTCTTCCGACACACGCAGACCGAGGGTGAGGTCGGCGATCTTGAAGGCGATGAACGCAACCACGCCCGACCAGACGATGGTCAGCAGCACGCCCTTCAGCTGGATCCAGACCTGGGCACCGATGCCGTTGGACACGACGCTGGCCGTGACCCAGTCGCCCACGAGGCCGGGGCCGCCGAGTGCCTGGGTGTTGAACACGCCGGTCAGCAGCGCGCCGACGATACCGCCGACACCGTGCACGCCGAACACGTCGAGCGAGTCGTCCGCACCGAGCAGCTTCTTGAGGCCGTTGACGCCCCAGAGGCAGGCGAAGCCGGCGACGAAGCCGATCACGAGGGCGCCCATCAGGCCGACGTTGCCGGCAGCGGGGGTGATGGCCACGAGACCTGCCACGGCGCCCGAAGCGGCACCCAGCATCGAGGCCTTGCCGCGCATCAGCGCTTCACCGATGCACCATGCGAGCACGGCAGCGGCGGTGGCCGAGAAGGTGTTCATGAAGGCGAGCACGGCGCTGGTGCCGGCTTCGAGGGCCGAACCTGCGTTGAAGCCGAACCAGCCGACCCACAGCAGCGATGCGCCGACCATGGTGAGCGTGAGCGAGTGCGGCGTGAAGGATTCCTTGCCGTAGCCGACGCGCTTGCCGATCACGAAGGCACCCACGAGGCCGGCAACGGCTGCGTTGATGTGCACCACGGTGCCGCCTGCGAAGTCGAGCGCGCCCCACTGCCAGATCAGGCCGGCCTTGGCGTTCTGTGCATCCACCACGTTGGCGGCGGTGTAGGCGTCCGGGCCCATCCAGAACCAGACCATGTGCGCGAGCGGCGCATAGCTGAAGGTGAACCAGATCACCATGAACAGCAGCACGGCCGAGAACTTGGCGCGCTCGGCGAAGGCACCGACGATCAGGCAGCAGGTGATGCCGGCGAAGGTGGCCTGGAAGGCGGCGAACAGCAGCTCGGGGATGTAGACGCCCTTGCTGAAGGTGGCGCCGGGTGCGAACACGCCGGTGGCCGGATCGAAGATCCCCTTCATGAAGAGCCGGTCGAATCCGCCGAAGAAGGCGTTCCCCTCGGTGAACGCGAGGCTGTAGCCGTAGATGAGCCACAGCACCACGATCAGCGAGAAGGTGACCATCACCTGCATCAGCACCGACAGCATGTTCTTGCTGCGCACGAGGCCGCCGTAGAACAGGGCCAGGCCGGGGATGGTCATCATGATGACGAGCAGCGTGGACAGCATCATCCAGCTGGTGTCGCCCTTGTTGAAGGACGGCGCGGGGGCTGCTGCGGCAGGTGCAGCTTCAGCCGCAGCAGGTGCGGCTGCTGCGGGTGCCGCTGCAGCGGGAGCGGCCGCAGGGGCTGGCGCGGCGGCAGCCGGCGCCGATGCGGCCGGTGCTTCCGCGGGGGCCGCGGGTGTCTGGGCGAAGCCGGACGTGCCGGCGGCGAGAACGCTCAAGCCGAGCGCAAGAGAGACAAGCAGTTTTTTCATAGTCGTTGTTCTTTCGGGCCAGACTCGATCAGAGGGCTTCGCGGCCCGTTTCGCCAGTGCGGATGCGTACGACCTGTTCGAGGTTGTAGACAAAGATCTTTCCGTCGCCGATCTTGCCGGTGCGGGCAGCACCTTCGACGGCTTCGATCACGCGATCGACGAGGTCGTCGGAGACGGCCGCCTCGATCTTGACCTTGGGCAGGAAGTCGACCACGTACTCCGCGCCGCGGTAGAGCTCGGTGTGGCCCTTCTGGCGGCCGAAACCCTTGACCTCCGTGACGGTGATCCCCTGCACGCCGATCGCCGACAGTGCTTCACGCACCTCGTCGAGCTTGAACGGTTTGATGATGGCTGTGACCAGCTTCATGAGCTTCTCCTTTGGATGGAAATGAAATGGTGCGGCAACTTGGGCCGCACCTCGTTGTTTTATTTACAGCGTCTTCGTCAGCGTGAGGATGAAGCGCGCCTTGTTCGGCGAGTAGGTCGTCTGGCCGAAGGTGCCGAAGCCGAAGTCGTAGCCCGGGTTGGCCACGGCCACGTACGAGCTCTTCTTGTTGGCGCCCTGCACCGAACCGGTGAGCGACAGGCCGTTGCCGAAGTCGTACGAGGCGCCCACGTTGTAGTCGACGTAGCTCTTGTAGCCCAGGCTGCGGATGTCGCTGGACATGTGGGTGTAGCCCACGGCTGCTTTCAGCGTGACCTTGGGCACGATTTCCTTGCTGTACGACAGGTTCAGGTAGCCGGTGTTGCGGCCCTTCAGGCCCGAGCCGGCCTTGTTGCCTGCGTAGCCGAAGTAGTCCTTGGAGACAGTGTGCGAATACTTGGCGGTGAACGAGCCGAGGCTTTCGTTGGCGTAGGTGGTGGCCGCGTAGAGCTCGGTGGTGTTGCCCGCGGAGTTGCCCGGGTAGATGTAGGCGAGCGCGCCCACGTCCATGTCGAGCGGGCCGGCCTTGAACTTGTAGCCGCCGTAGATGTCGCTCTCGATGCTGTTGCCCTTGAGCCAGTTGACGCTGGAGTTCCAGTTGCCGACGTAGAAGCCGCTCTCGCCGAAGGCGTAGTCGAARCCGCCCTGGATGGCGGGCTTGAAGCCCTTGGTCTTGGCGTAGTCGTTGCGACCGATCATGTCCTGGTCCTGGCCGCGGAACTTGTAGTTGCTGGTCAGGGACACATTGCCGGTCAGGAGCGGTGCGGGTGCAGGAGCGGCCGCTGCGGCGTCCGTCGTTGCGGTCTGCGCCAGGGCGGTGCCCGACGTGGTCAATGCAGCGGCCAGAACGATCAGGGCCTGGACGGCGGAACGATGCGTCATCGGGAAACTCCTCGCAAGTTGTGTTGTGGAACCTGGAGACCCTCAAAGCAGGGAGCGTGCCAAACTGCACAGATGTCGCCTCTCCAAGAGGGCAGGCGCGGCCGGCGATGAGCGCCAATTCGTTACAAGGAATGTTTCGATCGGTTGCGGGCACCAGCATGCCGCACCGCCATGGGCCAGAAAAAGATGAACGCACCATCTTGGGGAGAGGAAGAAAAATGAGTCTGTCTTTGGTGCAAAGCCGCGCTTTGCTGGGGCTGGAAGCGGCCAGTGTCACGGTCGAGGTGCATCTGGCGAACGGCTTGCCCAGCTTCACGCTCGTCGGTCTGGTGGAGACCGAGGTGAAGGAAGCACGCGAGCGCGTGCGCTCGGCGATCCAGAACGCCGGGCTCGAATTCCCGAGCAACAAGAAGATCGTCGTCAACCTGGCGCCCGCCGACCTGCCGAAGGATTCCGGCCGCTTCGACCTGCCGATTGCGCTCGGCATCCTTGCGGCCAGCGGGCAGATCGAAGGGGCCCGGCTGGCCGGGCACGAGTTCGCCGGCGAACTGTCTCTTTCGGGCGAACTGCGGCCTGTACGAGGCGCGCTCGCCATGGCGCTGGCCCTGCACACGGGCCGCGTCGCGACCCGGCTGGTGCTGCCCATGGACAGTGCGCAGGAGGCGGCGCTGGTGCCCGGCGGCGAGGTGTACGGCGCCAGGCACCTGCTCGATGTGGTGCGGCAATTCGTCGCCGAGGGCGATGCGGCACTGTCCGAACCGCCGGGCGACGGCTGGGCGCGCGTCCATGCCGCACCAGGAACGACCACGCCGCCGTATGCCGACCTGGCCGAGGTCAAGGGACATGCCGGCGCCAAGCGCGCGCTCGAGATCGCCGCGGCCGGCGGCCACAGTCTCCTGATGGTGGGCGAGCCGGGCTCGGGCAAGTCGATGCTCGCGCAGCGCTTTGCCGGCCTGCTGCCGGCGATGAGCATCGACGAAGCGCTGGAAAGCGCCGCCGTGGCCAGCCTGGGCGGGCGCTTCGCAACCGAACGATGGATGCGCAGGCCGACATCGGCGCCGCACCATACCTCCAGCGCGGTGGCGCTCGTGGGCGGCGGCTCGCCACCGCGGCCGGGTGAAATCTCCAGGGCGCACCACGGCGTTCTCTTCCTCGACGAATTCCCGGAGTTCGCGCGCTCCGCCCTGGAAGCGCTGCGCGAGCCCCTCGAGACCGGCACCATCACGATCGCCCGCGCCGCGCGGTGCGCGGAATTCCCCGCGCGCTTCCAGCTGATCGCCGCAATGAATCCTTGCCCTTGCGGCTACCTGGGGTCGGCGCTGAAAACCTGCCGCTGCACGCCGGACCAGGTTGCGCGCTACCAGGGCAAGCTCAGCGGCCCGCTGCTGGACCGCATCGACCTGCACATCGAGGTGCCCGCTGTTTCGGCGCAGCAGCTGCTCGATGCGCCGGCGGGCGAATCGACCGGCAGCATCCGCAGCCGCGTGATGGCGGCACGCGAGCGCGCCATGCAGCGCCAGGGGCACCCCAACCAGGCGTTGCAGGGCAGCGCCATCGACCGGCATGCCGGACTGGACGCCACGGCACGCAAGTTCATCTACGACGCCGCCGCCAAGCTCGGCTGGTCGGCGCGCAGCACGCACCGTGCATTGAAAGTGGCACGCACGATCGCCGATCTGGCCTCGGCGGACGCCGTGCAGGCCGCGCACGTGGCGGAAGCCGTGCAGTACCGCAGGGGACTGCACGGCATCGCGTGACCGACGCGGCGCCTGTTGCCCGTTACTTGAACTCGTGACTCACCACGGGGGCTGACTTGCTGTCCTGCACCGCCACGCGCTGTCGGTACACCTCGAGGTCGCCGTTGCGCACCTCGATGTTGTAGATGCCCGGACGCAGCGAGAGCGACTTGAGCGGCGGGCTCACGCCGCGGTCCGCGCCGTCGACGAGCACCTGGCCCCACGGCCGGATGTTGAACTGCACGCGGCCCATGCCCGGTGCGGCAGCGGGCGCCGCCATGCCACCGGCCACCACGGTCGGCACGTTGGCGGGCGCCGCCGTGCCGGGCCCGACGGCGACCGTTGGCGACGACCGGTTCAGCTCGGTGAGGGCGTTGCGCGCCTCCCGCGCATGGGGACCGCGCCGGTAGCGGCGCAGGTAGGCCTCATAGCCTTCGCGCGTGTTCTCGGCCTGGGCCAGGTTCCAGTCTTCGACCTCGCTGGTCGCCAGCGCGGCTTCGGGTGAGGTCGCGGGTGCCGCAGGCGTGTTGTTGTTGACCGGCACGTTCTCGAGCGGTGTCAGCGATCCTCCGGCCGGTGCGCTGGCAGGCGCGGCGGGCGGCGTGGCGCCACCGGCGACCACCGTGCCGTCGGTCACCGG
>NZ_JBFUHN010000008.1:0-120951 GCF_056402375.1 Variovorax sp. P4_B10
CGCTGCTGGCGGGTCAGCCCGACGAGGCGGCGCCGCTCGCCGTGCCGGCCGCGGCGCGCCCGGCCGGCCTGCGCCCGGCGGACCTGAACTATGTCGAAGGCAACGCGACGGTGAACGGCCGCCCGGTGTCGGCGCGCGACATCGAAATGGCGGTGCCGCCCGACAGCATCCTGGTGATGGCTGAACGCGGTAATCCGCCGAGCGCGGAACGCATCGCGGCGGACCTGCGCGCGGCAGGACATCCGGAAGGCAAGGACGTGGTGCTCTACCTCTGCGAAGGCGGCACGCTCGCGCGGGCCGATGCGCCGGTGCCCGAATCGCTGGCACGCGACCTGAGCAACAAGATCGGCGCGCGGGTGCACGCGGTGGACGGCAACGTCGTGCTCGGCAGCAAGAGCGCGGTGCAAGGCACCCCGGTGGTGCAACGGCCGAACCTGCCGTTGACCGACATCTCGCAGAACGCGCCGCACCGCGCGGCCGATGCGGACTTCGATGCGCAGCAGCGCTTCTGGCTGGAGCCCGGTGGCCGCACGCAGGAAGCCGACGCACCGTTCTCGCCCGAAGTGCTCGGCAAGGGCGCCTGGGTGGGCGACAAGACCATCGACCCATTGCACCTGGGCATCGAGGACCGCGTGGTCGACATGCATCCGATGGATGCGGAGAACGCGCAGGCCGTGTTCCCGCTGCTGGCCAAGGAGCTGGGCGTCAGCCCCGACTACAACGCGCTCGGCGCGCAGGGCATGATCGACAAGTGGCTCGGCGAGATCGCCGCCGGCACGCGCTACGCGCGCGTGATCTACCCGGCGGCCGGTTCGACGCCGGCCTCCGATGCGCCGATCGGCGTCATCTCGGTCCACAAGGAAGCGTTGATCGGCGACAGCTACCGCAACACCTTGCCCGCGGCGCTCTACCGCGGCAGCAAGCCTGCGGGAGAAACGAGCAAGCAGGCGCTGCAGGCCCGCGGCGAAGTCTGGCAGTTCTCGACTTACCTCGGCTCCAACAAGAATCGCTATCCGGGCGGTGTGATCAACAAGGCCGCGCGCATGCAGTTCATGAGCGACGTGATGCGGCAGGAAGCGGCCAAGGGCGCGCCGGTGGAGGCGTTCTATTCGCGCGTCAGCGGCGGCGCACCGTTCGTCACCGGCTCGGACGGCGTCACGGTCGCGCTCAAGGGCCACAAGTTCAACGTGGCGAGCGCTTTCAGCCAGGAGTCGCAGACGGTCGGGCGCGGCCCGATCGCCGTCGGCTACGAAGACAGCTCGCCGTTCAAGACCGATATCTATCCGGACGGCGAACCGGCACGCCACATCTACATCTACGAGACCGACGCGAGCCTCTACGGGCCCGAGGGCAAGGGCACGCTCAAGTGGCGCGGCAAGATCGAAGAAGCCTTCGACAAGGTGCCCGACTCGCGCAACCTGCTTGCTCCAACGCGGCGGGCGGACCTGAACTATCTCGAAGGCGAGGCCACGGTCAAGGGACAGCCGGTACCGGTGCGCGACATCGAACTGGCGGTGCCGCCCGACAGCATCCTGGTGATGGCCGAGCGCGGGAACCCGCCGAGCGTCGAGCGCATCGCGGCGGACCTGCGCGAGGCAGGTCATCCCGAAGGCAAGGACGTGGTGCTCTACCTCTGCGAGGGTGGCACGCCTGCGCGGGCCGATGCGCCGGTGCCCGAATCGCTGGCGCGCGACCTGAGCAACAAGCTCGGCGCGCGGGTGCATGCGGTGGACGGCGACATCGTGCTCGGCGCCAGGAACACGGTCGAGGGCGCGCCGGTGGTGCAACGGCCGAACCTGCCGCTGACCGATGTCTCGCAGAACGTGCCGCACCCGGTGACCGATGCGGACTTCGATGCGCAGCAGCGCTTCTGGCTGGAGCCAGGCGGCCGCACCCAACAGGACGAGGCGCCGTTCTCGCAGAAGGTGCTCGACAAGGGCGCCACGGTGGGCGACAAGTCCATCGATCCGCTGCACCTGGGCGTCGAGGACCGCGCGGTCGAGCTGGTGCCGTTCGATGCGCAGCACGCGCGCGATGTGTTGCCGTACCTGAAGAAAGAGCTGGAGTTCAGCCCCGACTACATGCGGCTGAAGGCCGATGGCCTGACGCAGAAATGGATCGCCGAGATCGAGGCCGGCACGCGGATGGCCTTCGTGATCTATCCTCCGCCGGGCTCGGCGGCACAGCGCCGGCCGCTCGGCATCATCGCGGTGCACAAGGAGCCGCTGGTCGGCAACAACTACAAGGAAACGCTGACCCCCGACCGCTACAACGGCGAGGCGACGGCCGGCACGCTGGGCAAGAAGGATCTGCTCGACCGTGGCGAGGTATGGCAGTTCTCGACCTACCTCAGCGAGGACAGGGCGAGCTCACGGAACGGCAAGTCGCCATTCCCTGGTGGCGTGGTCAACTCCGCCGCGAAGAAGCAGGTGATGGACATCGCGCTGGCGGAGCTGGCGCGCCGCGGCGAGCCCATCGACGCCTTCTATGCACGCGTGCACGCCGGCGCGCCCGAGGCGGTGCCGGCGCTGGGCTGGAAGGAAACCGTCAACTCGAAGAGCCTCGGCAGCCAGGAGCGGATGTCCGGCGGCGGACCTCTGGCCGTGGTGCACGAAAAGGGGCCGCAGATGCCGAACGGAGAGGCGCCGACCCGCTATGTCGCGATCTTCGAGACGCCGGTGAGCCGTTATGCGGAGAACGGTCCCGGCACGGAGGCCTATCGCTCGCTGATCGACACCCAGATCGGCAAGTACCCGTCGGACCGCTGGCTTGGACCCAAGGAATGGCAAGGGCAGCCGCTGGTGCACCGCCCGGCCAACCTGAACTACCTGGAGGGCAATGCCACGGTGAACGGCCGCCCGGTGCCGGCGCGCGACATCGAGGTTGCGGTGCCCGAGAAAGCTTTTGTCGTGATGGCCGACGAGGCGAACGTGCCGAGTCTGGAACGCATCGCCGCCGACATGCGCGCGGCCGGCTATGCCGATGGACAGGAGGTTGCGCTCTACATCTGCCGCGCCGGCGAGACCGCGGACCCGGCCGCGCCGGTGCCGCAATCGCTGGCATTGCAGCTCGGCGACAGGCTGGGTGCGCGCGTGCATGCGGTGGAAGGCACCATCACGCTGGGAGCGAAGACCGAACTCGGCGAAGGCCATTTCGTGAGTGCCCAGCCGAAGCTGCCGCTGATGGACGTGTCGACCGGGCGAGCGCATGCCGGCGAGAACTTCGACGCGCAGCAGCGCTACTGGCTCGCGCCCAATGGCCGCGGCGAGCGCGTCGATGCGCCGCTCGGCGCCGATGTGCGCAACATGGGCGCGCGCGTGGGCGACGACCCGATCGACCCGCTCACGCTGGGCATCGAGGACCGCGCGGTCGAGCTGGCGCGTTTCGATGTGCAGCACGCGCGCGACGTGCTCCCGTACCTGACGCACGAGTTGCGCTTCAGCCCCGAGTTCACGAAGCTGGGGGCGGAGGAAATGGCGAAGAAGTGGACGGCGGAAGTCCAGGACGGCAGCCGGATCGCCTACGTCATCTACCCCGCGCCCGGCTCGAACCTGGCGCGCCGGCCGCTGGGCATCATCTCCGTGCACAGGGGGCCCCTGGTCAGCGACAGCTTCATCGGCATCCGGCCGGCGGAAAGCTATCCGGGCGCGAAGCCGGCGGGCGAGTTGAGCCAGGACGCGCTGCGCGATCTCGGCCCGGTCTGGCAGTTCTCGACCTACCTCAGCAGGGCGCGGACCTCTTCCAAGTCCGCCTTCCCGGGCGGGGTGGTCAACACGGCTGCCAAGAAGCAGCTGATGGCGATGGCCGTGGAGGAGTTGGCGCGCAAGGGCGAGCACATCGACGCCTTCTACGCGGCCGTGCATGCCGGCGCACCCGAGGACGTGCCCGAACTGGGCTGGCCCAGGGATGCCAACGTACCGAGCCTGAAGAGCCAGGAGCGGATGTCCGGCGAGGGGCCCATCACGGTGGTGCACCAGGCGGGTCCGCCAAGAACCGGAGACCTTGCGGGGGAAGCCCCGCCGACCCGCTACATCGCCATCTTCAAGACCCCGGTGAGCCGCTACGCGGAGGGCGGCGCAGGCACGGCGGAATACCGCTCGCTGCTCGACAGCCGTATCGCGGGCGACGAACGTCCGCAGCGCTGGCTCGGGCCGGAAGAATGGCAGGCGCAGCCGCTGGTGCATCGCCGTGCCGACCTGAACTACCTGGAGGGCAATGCAACCGTCGGCGGCCGCCCGGTGCCGGCGCGCGACATCGAAGTCGCCGTACCGGAGAAGGCCTTCGTCGTGATGGCCGACGAGGCCAACGTGCCGAGCCCGGAGCGCATCGCCGCCGACATGCGCGCCGCGGGCTACCCCGAGGGGCAGGACGTCGCGCTCTACATCTGCCGCGCCGGCAAGCTCGTCGATCCCCAGGCGGTGGTGCCGCAGTCGCTCGCGCTGCACCTCGGCGAGAAGCTCGGTGCGCGCGTGCATGCGATGGGGGGAACCATCAAGCTGGGCGAGAAGATCGAGCTTGGCGAAGGCGACTTCGTCACGGCCAGGCCGCAGTTGCCGCTGATGGACGTCTCGACCGGGCGCGCGCATGCGGGCGAGAACTTCGACACGCAGCAGCGCTTCTGGCTCGCGCCGAACGGCCGCGGCGAGCGCGTCGATGCGCCGCTCGGCGCCGATGTGCGCAACATGGGTGCGCGGGTCGGCGACAACTGGATCGACCCGTTCGTGCTGGGCATCGAGGATCGCGTGGTGCGGCTGGAGCAGTTCAGCGACAGCAACGCGCCCGCGGTGCTGTCGTCATTGAAGAAGCAGCTGGCCGTCAGCCCCGACTTCAACAACCTCGGGCCGGAAGGCATGGCGCGCAAGTGGCAGCAGGAGATGGAGGACGGGACCCGGATGGCCTACGTCGTCTATCCGGCCGAAGGCTCGCCGCTGGGCCAGAAGCCGCTCGGCATCATCGCGCTCCATCGCGAGGCGCTGGTCGATGGCAAGTACGTGAAGACGCTGCCCGCGTCGTACTACCGCGAGGGCAAGTTCGCGGCGGGCGAGGTGTCGCGCGAAGACCTGCTTGCGCGCGGCGATGTCTGGCAGTTCTCGACCTACCTCAACGCCGATGCGAAGCAGGTGCCCGGCACCAACAAGGCCGGCAAGATGCTGACCATCGAGGAGGCGGCTGCCGAGGGCAAGCGAAGAGGAGAAGAGGTGCTGGCCTTCTACGCGCGCGTGCACGGCGGCGGCCCGCTCGTGCTGATGGAGCCGCACGTCAACCCCAACATCCCGAGCCTGTTCGGGCAGGAATCGATGGCGCGGCGGGGGCCCATCGCGGTGGGCCTGGAGCAGGGCTCACCGGTGACGGGCGGCGCCGACCGGTACGTGCTGATCTTCGAGACGGACCGCGGGCTCTACCTGCCCGGAGGCCCGGGCCGCGAGAAATGGACAGCCGACATCCAGAAGCTGATCGACAACCATCCGGATCCGTCGTCGTGGCTCGGCGCGGCGCAGGACACCGGAGCGTCCGGCCCGGCGGTGAGCAACGCCGGGAGCCGGCTGCCCGAGAACCCGAGCCCGCAGCGAAGCGCCCCCGCCATCGACCCGGACAGCGTCGCGCGCGAGCGCTACGAGGCCCTGGCGCGCGAGCTGGGCCTGACCGGCACGCAAACGGATGCGATGCGCGAGTGGACACTGTTGCACCGCGATACGGTGACCGGCTTCTACGACGCGCGGCTGTCGGGACTGAAGGCCGAGACCGTGGAGCGTGCGCAGGCGCACGTTGCCGAGAGCGGCGACCAGGTGCACTACGTATCGGCCGGCATCGGCAACCTGGGCGGGCTCAACGCGGCGATGAACAACGTGGCCGAGGCAGCCAACGTCCACATCCGCGGATTGGCCGAGATACTCGCCACGCAGCTGGACGCGACCGGTGCCACGGTGGTGCCGATGCGCACCGGCGGCAAAAAGCTCGGCGTGGTGGTCGTGGGCATCGACGAGCCCACGCTCGCCAACGCCGTCGAGGCGACACAGCGGCAGGTGGCGCAGTACGCCGAGGCGCACGGCCTGGCCGACATTCCGCATCCCAAGAACGAAGACCAGAGCGGCGTCAGCCTGCACATCGGGTATACATCGGTGTCACCCGACAAGACCCTGGACCACATCTTTACCGAGGCCGACCAAGGCGTCGACAGGAGCAAGCAACATGTCACAACAGACGAGGGACGAACGACTGGGGCTGACGGGCCTGAGCCCGGCGCAGCGCAAGCAGCGCCTGCAGCAACTGCAGCAGCAGGTCGACCAGGAACGCCAGCAGGCGAAGACGGCGCTGGAGGCCCAGCGCGCGGCGCGCCGGAGCCAGGCGGCCCCGAAGTCCTGACGCCGGACCACCCCACGCGCTTCGCAAGCGGCTCGCACGAACACGCGGCCATCGACCCGGACGTGGTCAGGATGCAGAGCTTTGCGGCCGCGGCCCGTGATGCGGGTCTCGACACCGAGCAGTTCACCGGCCTGCTGCACTACGGAATTTCACCGAAGGACAGCGTCACGGGCTTCTACGACGCGCGCCAGTCGGGCGCGAAGGTCGACACGGTGCGCCGGATGCGGGCGCTGGTGGACAGCTCGGACGACAACGGTTTCTACGTGTCCGCCGACATCGCCAACCTGGGTGGCCTCAATCACGCGATGGGCGATGTGGCCGAGCGCGCCAACGTGCATTTCAAGGCCATGGCGACGCTGCTCGCCAACGAGCTGTCGGGCACCGGCGCCACCGTCATCCCGCTGCGTACCGGCGGCGACGAACTGGCTGTGGCGGTCGTGGGACAGGTCGACGAGGCGGGCCTGCGTGTCGCGCTCGACGCGGCCGGCCGGCGCATTGCAGACTACGCCGAGGCACACGGGCTGGCGGACATCCCGCACCTCAAGCGCAAGGGCGAAAAAGGCGTCGGCATGCACATGGGCTACGCCGAGACGATGCCCGGCCGAACGCTGGCCAGCATCTTCACCGAGGCGGACACGGGCGTGGATGCAAGCAAGAATGCGGCGCAGCACCCCAGGATCGATTTCGAGGATGGGCAGCCCGTTGCGCTGAGGACGAGCGACGGAGAACAACTCTCGGCCAGCCGGTTGACGGTGATCGAGCGCGACGGCACGCGGCGGCCGATGACGGGGGCCGAGGTGGTCGCCATGATGGGGCCGCAGATCGGTGTGGGCGGGTACGGCACCGTGTACGAGTTCGGCGCTGGCCAGGCGATCAAGGTCCCGCGTACCGACAGCGATATCCGTGACGGTCGTTTGAGCATGGATCTGGACGAGTTGCAAGTCGATCTGCCGGACGGTGCGACGATCCACAGCAGCATGAAGGGGGCGGTCGAGGAGGTGGCGGCCTTGCGGAAACTGGCCGATGCCGCGGGCGCGGAAAACGTGATCGCCGTCAAGGGCCCTTACCTGGTGGGCAACCGCCTCGTCACGGTGATGCCCCGCTACGAAGAGTCGAGCACGGCGATGACGGTTGCCACTGCCACCCGCACGTACACGGGTCCGGGCACCGATCTTCTCAACGAACGCACCGCGACGGGGGTTGCGGCGATCTCGGATGGACTCCATCGTGCCGGGAAGGACCCTTGGGATCCGCAGTTCATGGTCGACTCGAAGGGGCGGCCGGTTCTGCATGACCCTGCCGGGGTCCATGAAGGGCTGACTCCCTCCGACTTATTCAACAACGTCGTCACGCGGATCGCGCGCACCGGTCGGCAAAACGCAGCGCTTCGCCCGGCACCCGACACTGCGGACAAGGCGTTGTTTGCGCTGGGGCCGGCGCCCGACGAAGTGGGCCGGATGGGCGGGTTGAAGTTGCCGGCCGGTTCCAGCGAAGCGCCGGACGGCCTGTACCCCACGGTGGCTGCGGCCAAGTGGGCGGCCATGCGCGATGTGCTGCCGCCCGATGGCAGCGCAGGAACGCAGGGGCCGCACATCTACACCGTGGACGGCGGCAAGGCGCGAGACGCCCTGGCGAACACGCGCCCCGCGCCGGACGGCACACGCACCATTCCCGGCGAAGCCCTCGTTGCCGCGCGCACGGTGGACAGGTTCGGCAGGTTCGAGGGGTCGACGGACATGCGCCTGGGCGTGCCGCTCGATATCGACTGGGAAGGCCGCCCCGTCATGATGAGGGACGCGCACAACGGGCATGAAATACCCGTGCTCCGGTTGATGGTGCGCGAAGCGGATGGAACGCGCCGGCCGATGACGGGCGCGGAGGCGCTCGGCATGATGGGCCCGGAGGCGCTCGGAACCGGCGCGGCTGGTGCCGCATACCCGTTCGGCCTGACCCAGGTGGTGAAGGTGTTCCACCCTCTCGATGCGGCGGGCAATCCGCTGACCACGGACGCGACACAACTGCTCCTGCGGGAGATCCCGGACGGCGCAAGGATGGACGGCGCCCTGACCCTGGCACACGAGGAAGCGGAGACGCTCTGGACGCTCGCCGGTGCTGCCGGCGCCGAGAACGTACTCGGCGTGAAGGGGCCGTACCTGATCGGCAGTCGTCCGGTGCTCTTCATGGATGCCTACTCGGCGTCGACCAACTCCTTGCACGTAGACCAGCCCAACCGGACCTTCACGGGTGCGGAGGCCCGAATCCTCAATGAACGGACTGCCATGCAGACCGGCGCGATCGCGGACAGCCTGAAGAGCGCCCGAGCGCACCCGTGGGATCCCGAGTTTCTGGTCGGGCATTCGGGGGATGTTGTTTTGAGCGACCCCGGTGGTCCGGCCGGACTCAGTGCGACGAGTTCGATGCCCACGGACCTCTTCAAGGAAGTGGTTGCCAGGCTGGTCCGGACCGGGCGGCAAAATGCGGCGAACCGGGAAGCGCCCGACACGCCCGCGGCAGGCCGCGTGCAGTTCGCGCTCGGCCCGGAGCCCGAGGCGGTGCGTCGCTCGGGCGGACTGACGGGTGATCTGTACGACACGGTGGCCGAAGCCAAGTGGGCGGCGATCAAGGACTTGCCTGAGCCCGTTCGCGGTTCGAACGTCGTGCCTCCCCACCTTTACACCGTCGACAGCCGGGGCGCGGGCGTGATGGCCGACGGCGCAGGCACTGTTCCCATCAGCGCCGTGGTCGCCGCGCGCGCGCTGGATCGATGGGGCAGTTTCGTGCCGGGAACCGCCGAACGTTTCCGGGCGGCGGATGGCTCCTCGGCAACCCGCCAGATTCCCAAGGGCGTGATGAACCTGTTCGACCTTGGTGCGGCTCCCAAGACGAACCCGCTGGACGGGCTGAACGGCGGCGCGCCGGGGCCGGGGTCAGGGCAGGGCGTGTGAGGCGGCCCCGGCCGCCTGCGCCAGCACCCAGTCCCTGAACACCCGCATGCCCCGCGTCTCGCGCCGGCCCTTCGGCGCGCAGACGTAGTAGCCGCGCGGCGTCAGCGCGGCGCGGTCGATCGGGATCGCGATGCGCCCCGCGGCGAGCTCGTCCTCGATCAGGCAGCGCTGCACCACCGCGAGGCCCAGGCCCGAGATCACGCCCTGCACCAGCATCACGACCTGGTCGAAGTCGGCGGCGGGGCGCGGCTTCGCGTCGGGCACGCCCTGCGTGTCGAACCACAGGCGCCAGTTGTCGGGGTAGTTGGCGTGGAACAGCAGCGGGCGCTGCAGCAGGTCTTGCGGTGTGTGCAATGCGAGCGGGCCGCGCAGGTCTTCGGGCCGGCAGATCGGCACGATCTCGCGGCCCACGAGGTAGTCGGACTGGATGCCCGCCGGGTGCCACGGCGTGCTGCCGGTGCGCACGCGGATCCAGCCGTCGATGTCGGGCTTGTCCAGTGGATCGTCGCGGCGGTAGGGTGCGAACGAAATGGCGACTTCAGGATGGCGCCTGCGAAAGTCGGGCAGCCGAGGGATCAGCCACTTGGTGGCGAGCGTCGGCGGCACCGACAGGCGCAGCGTGTGCGGACCATGCTGCGCACCGGCGGCCTCGGCGGCCGCCTCGAGTTGCTGCAGTGCAGGTGCGACGTTGTCCAGGTAGGCGCGGCCCGCGTCGGTCAGCGTGCTGAGCCGGCCATGGCGGTCCAGCAGGCGCATGCCCAGTTCTTCTTCGAGGCGCGCCACCGCGCGGCTCACCGCGCCTTGCGTGACGCACAACTCGTCGGCCGCTTTCGAGAAGCTGCCCAGACGCGCGGTGCTGGCAAAGGCGTGCAGCTCGTGCAGCGACGGTGAGCGGATACGCATGGGTGGAGTGGGGTGGCCCACTATGCGCACTGGTCATAGCAAGCGGCGCAATTGTCACTCCAAACATGGGGGGCCGCTTCACATAATCGCCGCACTTCAGGGCACCTCCCATGTGCGTTGTCTCCCCCGATATTTCTTTCGACTTAATAACGATGAACAAACGCCGAGACCTCCTGCTGGCCATCACCTCCGTCGCCTTCGGGCTGCCGCTCGTGGCCGCCGCCGATGCGCATGCTTCGTCCTACCCGGACAAGCCGGTCAAGCTGATCGTGCCGTTCCCGCCGGGCGGCTCGACCGACCTCGTTGCGCGGCTGCTGGCCGAGAAGATGTCGGTGATCCTCGGGCAGCAGGTGGTGGTGGACAACCGCGCGGGCGCGGGCGGCACCATCGGTATCTCGGCGGTGGCCCGGGCCGAGCCCGACGGCTACACCATCGGCATGGCCACGGTGAGCACGCATGGCGCGAACCCGGCCGTCTATACGAAGCTGCCCTACGACCCGGTGAAGGACTTCCAGCCGATCACCAACGTGATGTCGGTGCCCAGCGTGTTCGTGGTCAGCCCCAAGCTGCCGGTGAAGACCATGAAGGAGTTCATCGCGCTGGCCAAGTCGGAACCCGGCAAGCTCACCTTCGCGTCGCCCGGCAACGGCTCGCTCGGGCATGTCAACGTCGAGCAGTTCATGGACCTCGCGGGCATCCGGCTCACGCATGTGCCGTACAAGGGCGCGGGCCAGGCGGCCACCGATGCGCTGGCAGGCACGGTCGACGCCATGACCGACAACCTGCCGTCTTCGCTGCCGCACATCAAGTCGGGCAAGCTGCGCGCACTGGCGGTGCTGTCGCCGCAGCGCTCGCCGCTGTTGCCCGATGTGCCGACCTACCGCGAACTCGGCTTCGAAGCGATGAGCGAAGGCGGCTGGTTCGGCCTGGTCGCGCCGGCCGGCGTGCCGGCGCCCGTGATCGAGAAGCTGATGCTCAGCGCGCACCAGGCGATGCAGGACCCGGTGTTCAAGCAGCGCACGATCGACATCTCGGGTGTGCCGATGGCCAACACGCCGGCGCAGTTCGCGCAGCAGATCCGCGAAATGATGGACAAGTACGCGCGCATCGCCAAGGTCGCGAACATCAAGCTGTGATGAGCACCCGGGACATGGAGAGCACCGATCCGGTCGTCGTTGTCGTCGACCCGCCATCCGGCGTGGCCCGCCTGCCGCTGGTGTGCGATTCGCCGCACAGCGGCACACGCTACCCGGCGGACTTCGTCACCCGCGTGCCGTTCGCGCAACTGCGCCAGGCCGAGGACACGCACATCGACACGCTCTGGGCCGCCGCGCCGCACCATGGCGCCACCTTGCTGGCCGCGCAGTTTCCGCGCGCCTACATCGATCCCAACCGGGCCATCGACGACCTCGACCCCGAACTGCTCGACGGGCCCTGGCCTTCGCCGCTGAAGCCGGGCGAGAAATCGCGCCTGGGCTATGGCTTGGTGTGGAGCCGCATCGCGGCCGACCAGCCGCTGTACGACCAGCCCTTGCAGCCGGCCGCCGTGCAATGGCGCATCGACCAGTTCTGGAAGCCGTATCACGCGGCGCTGTCTACCGCGGTTCAGCGCGCGGTGACCGACTTCGGCGCCCTGTGGCACCTCAACCTGCATTCGATGCCGGGCAACGCCTATGAAAAGCTGCGCATCCAGTCGCCACGGCCGCTCGCGGACTTCGTGCTCGGAGACCGCGAGGGCACGACCTGCGGGCCGGCCCTGCTGAACGTGGTGGAAGCCACGGTGCGCGCGCACGGCTACACGGTGGCGCGCAACGACCCGTACAAGGGCGTCGCGCTGATCGCCGAGATCGGCAACCCGGCCAAGGAGCGGCACAGCCTGCAGATCGAGATCCGCCGTCCCATCTACATGAACGAGACGACGCGCGAACCGAACGACGGCTTCGCTCCGCTGCAGCGCTGCATCGAGGCCACCATCACCGCAGTGGCGGCGCACGTGAAACTGCAACTGGGGAAAGGCTAGCCGGCGATGCTGCAGCCCGGAACCGTTCTACCCGACGATGCCGTTCCTGGCCGAGGGCGGCTGCAGGGCGTCGAGCACGGAGAGCTTGCGGTAGTCGCCGGGCAATACCGCATAGGTGCCGAGGAAGGTCTTGTGCAGATGGCTCTGGTCGGTGAAGCCGGCCGCATGCGCCGCATAGGTGACGCGCGCGCCGCCGGCGATCAGGTCGCGTGCGTACTCGATGCGATGGCCCACCAGCATCTCGTGCGGCGTGAACCCCAGGGCGCCCCGGAAGCGCCGCTGCACGTGCACCGGGTGCAGGCCCGCCGCACCGGCGAGGTTGTCGAGGGTCATGCGCTGCTGGAAGCCGGAAGCGATCAGTTCGTAGAGCCTGTTCATGCGTTCGTCGCCGCTGTCGACGACGCGCCGCGGCGGGGCCTGCAAGGGAATCCACTGCGCCAGGCGCTGGCGCAGCAGGGCGCGGCCGGCGGCATTGTCTTCTTCGTTGCCGGCGCTCGCGGGCTCGTGCAGCAATCGGTGGCACTCGAGGAATTCGACGGCTGCCGAGGCCTCGAGAAAGATCGAAACGCCCGCATCGTCTTCCGCGCGGGCCATCGGGGTGCCTTCGTTCGCCGCGCTGATGCAGCGAGCGACGGCGGAGCTGCAATACATCGCGTCCTCGCGCCACGGCACGCTGCGCGCCTGCACGGCGTGCCAGACCTGCGGCGCGATGCGCAGCAGCGTGCCCGGCGGCACGACCGTCACGCGGTTGCCGGTGCGCACGTGGAGTTCGGTGTCGGACACCGAGAGCGTAAATCCGACATGCCGGTGCGGCCGGATCTCGCGATGCAGCAGCCGGTTGGCGGTGAATTGAAGACCCGTGAGGTCAGCGTCTCGCCAATAGCGGGAGGCCGGGAATTCCATCGAAAGCAGGGCTCCTCGGATGTTGTCGTTGTCTTGTCGGCGGGCAGCAAACAGCATGCCAATGCTCCCCGCTTCTATGAAGCATCGATCATGCGTGAAGCGGTGAGCTCGTGCATCGTTCATGCGAAGGTACTCAGTCGCTGGCCGCTGCGGAATGCAATGGCGTGCTTTTGCCTTCATGGGCCGCGCGAATGCGTCCGAAGCTAAGAATTTACAAGGCGGCACAACCGCCGTTTGGTAGTTTGGCTCCAAGCCCGCAGCGTCGGCTGATGCATGCGGCATTTCCAACAGGCATTTCATGATTCTTGCTACCTTGTTGCAACGCGCCGCGGCGGCATCGCTGTCGTCGGATACACCTGATTTCGACGCGGCCGAGTTGCCATCCGGCGGGCCGTTTCCACAGCTCTATTCGGAAGAGCAGCTGTACCTGCCGCCATCGGCGGACCGGTACGCGGAAGGGGTGCCGGGCATCGTCGGCGATCTGCTCGATGCCCGCAGCCATGAGGAGCGCCGCTACCTGATCCAGGGCATGCTGAATGCCCTCGGCTTCGATTGGCTCGGCTACGGCACGATCACCTACCTGCGTGGACGCTGGTGGCCGCTGAGCTTCTTCACCGCCTATGCGAACCCCGAGTGGACGCAGCGCTATTTCTCGCATCGCCTCTACGAGCTGGACCTGCGCCAGCAGGGCGTGCCGGCGTCCAGCCTGCCGCTGGTGTGGGATGTCGAGCAGATCGAGTCCTCGCCCTTGTCTTCTGCCGCCACGACCGCAACCGAGGACGCGGCGGGCCGGCGGCAGCGCTTTGTCGATGACCTGCGCGCGAGCGGCATCCGCAGCGGGCTGATGTTCCGCCTGGCTTCACCCACGCACGTGAACCAGTACACCGTCATCAGCCTGCAGTCGAGCGAGCCGGGCCGCCGCTGGATCACGGACGAGGTCGTCGGACAGGCGTTGACGCTGGGCCTGAGCCTGCACGAATACCTGTCGCGCCATTCGCGCATGCCGAGCGAGTCGGGCGGGGCGCGCATCGAGATCTCGACGACGCAGCAGTACATCCTCCAGCACCTGCTGCAGGGCCGCAGCGACAAGGAAATCGCCAACCGGCTGGACTTGTCGGCTCACACGGTGGACTACCACATGCGGCAGCTGCGCCGCCGCTTTGCGGCACGCAACCGGGTGCAGCTGGTGAACGCGGTGCAGCAGGGCGACAGCGACTTCGGCGTGCTCAGCGAGATGTAGAGGGCTCCGACAGGGCGCTCCTGACACCACGCTGTCAGGAGTGGCCGCCTAAGATTTTTCGACCCGCCTTGCGGAGCGAAGGATCGTGATGATGTCGGACCCGTTGATGCAGCGCTTTCCCAGTTCCGCGACCGCGCGCCTGTTCGGCCAGCGCATCATCGAGTTCGATACGGCGAAAGGCTGGGTTCGCATGAGCTTCGTCGCAACCGAGGCCTTTCTGAACCCGGCGGGCTCGGTGCAGGGCGGCATCCTGGGGGCGATGCTCGACGACACCATGGGGCCCGCGCTGTGGCTCATGAACGGTGCGGGCGCGTTCTCGGCCACGATCGATCTCAACGTGTCCTTTCTGGCGGCGGCTTCACCCGGTCTTCTGTACGGCGAGGGGAAGGTCGTGCAACTCGGCAAGACCATCTCGTTCCTGGAAGCGCAACTGAGCGATCCGCAAGGCCGGGTGGTGGCGCGCTCCACGGCGAGCGCGAGGATGATCCGGACTGCTGCGGCTGCGGGTTGAACGGGCCGTCACGGGCCCAGCCTCAAGGCGAGTGACTGGCGTCACTTCGACGGCTGCCTGCGCCGCTTCAACCACTCATCCGCCACGTCGCCCATGCGCTTGGGCACGCCATTGCGAATCCACGCCATGAAGGCCCGGTCGAACTTGAATTCGTCGCCGCACGCGAGAAGCATGAAGCGCCGCACGTTCTGCGTGTTCCTGTAGCTCTTGTCGACCTCGGTATCCCGCGTGACGGGATCGCTGTGCCAGTCGAATTGCATGCTGCCTTCCTTGGTTTTCTGTCGGCCCGATTCTGTCAGAAACGTAATTTTTCCGACCTGAAAAGTCAGGTCGCGGTCAGCCCCGTTTCAGCGAAAAAATGCGATGGAAAAACGTGCGTTTTCAGAGGGAAAAGAGGTCATTTTCCTGACACAACGCAGTCCTAGATTCGCTTGCCTTTCGGGCGCGTCCGGCTTCAAGAAAACCGTGTCGCCTTTCGTTTTTCCACGTTTGAAAGTACACATGAAAGCCATTCAAAAAATCAGATCCGGCTTGTGCCCCACGTTGACCGTCCTGGCTGCTTCGCTGCTTGCCGCATGCGGGGGCGGCGATGGCGGCGCCGGTTCGTTCTCGTTCCTGCCGCCCGCCACGCAGCCTGCAGGCCCCGGCAGCGTCACGGTCAGCGGCGTGCTCACCGCCAGCGCCTTCAAGCCCGGCAGCGCAACCGACCCGGTCGTCGTCGCCGGCTACTACCAGGGCGCCACGGTCTGCGTCGATGCCAATGGCAACGGCCGCTGCGACAGCGGTGAAACCGCTGCAGTCACCGACGCCAACGGCAAGTTCAGCCTGTCGCTGTCGGCAGCCTCGGCCCTGATCGCCGACATCGGCACCAGTGCAAAGAACACCGCCACCAATACCAAGGTGCCGACACGCGAAGTGCTGCGCGTCGCGCTGGACCAGGTGCGGGAGCAGGGCACCTCGGTGGTGGTCAGCCCGCTGTCGTCGGAAGTGGCGCGCCTCGTCGAGGCCAACAACTCGACCTATGCGGTCGAGAAGCAGAACCTGGCCACGCGCCTCGGCGTGTCGCTCGACGCAGTGCTCGGCGATGCCAACACCGCCGCCGCGAAGGTGCAGACCGCCTTGCTCAACGAATCGAATGCGCTCAACAACCGCTTCGCCTACGCCACGACCAAGTTCGACCGCGGCGACCTGTATCCCGACGCGCTGGCCAACCCCGGCGGCGACCCGCGCCTGACCGGCAAGGCCGGCGTGACCGCCGCCACCGCCAACGTGGCCGAGACCCGCAAGGCCATCACTTTCCAGCAGGCGCAGCAGGCTGCCTTCAGCATCGAAGGCATTCCGCGCTACGACCACATCTTCATCGTGATGCTCGAGAACAAGGCGACGCTCTCGATCCTGAACTCGCCTTTCGCCCCCAGGATCAACGGCTACCTGAAGTCCGGCAACCAGCTCGCGAGCTACTACGCCACCGGCAACCCGAGCGAACCCAACTACACCGCGCTGGGCGGTGCGGACGACTGGGGCATTACCGACGACAGCCAGTGGAACTGCGACGCCACCGGCGCCAACGCGGTGCAGGACCTGCCCGTGCCCGACAACACGCAACCCGGCCTCGCCAAGTCGCCGTTCGCGGCCAGTTGCGCGCAGGCGGTCGGCGTCAACCACAACATCGTGGGCAAGCCGAACCTCTTCAATGCCGTCACGAGCGCGGGCCTCACGTGGCGCACCTACAGCGAGTCGATGAACCCGGGGCAGGACTTCCGCACCGACAGCGTTGCCGACGCGGCCGTGACCGCGAAGGACAACGTCTATGCACCGGGCACCCTGGCCGGCAACGCGACGACCATCGGCGATGCGACGCTCACGCTGCCGCTGCCGGCCGGCCTCTACAAGACCAAGCACCATCCCGGCATGGCCTACCAGAACGTGCGCAGTGCGCCCGAGTGGAAGTACAGCAACCGCACCATGGGCGGCGGCCAGTGGGACGCGATGCTGAAGAGCAGCACCGACTACGCCATTCCCGCGGGCTACGACTACGACCAGCTCGGCAGCGACCTGGCCAGCGGCAATGTCGGCAACCTGAACTTCCTCGTGCCCGACCAGTGCGACGACATGCACGGCATCAGCGTGAAGGGCACGGTGCCCGGCGGTGCGACCGGTACCGCGAGCGATTGCAGCAGCGTGGCCAACAACGTGCCCAACAACGTGCCCACGGCCACGGGCGGCGCCATCATCACGCGCGGCGACAACTACGTCGACTTCACGGTGAAGCGCATCCAGGCCTCCGACCTCTGGAAGAACCCGCAGAAGCGCGTGGCGATCGTGCTGATGTTCGACGAAGGCAATGCCACCAGCGGCATGAACTCCTGCTGTGGCTGGAACGTGTCGAACAGCACCGTCGCCAACCCGCTCAAGCAGAACGCGGACGGCACCTGGTCGGTCGATGCCACCATCAACAACTACACCCGCGGCAACCGCGGCCACGGCGAAAGCATCTTCGGCATCCTGACCAACCAGGCCAATGCGCCCAAGGGCATCTCGGACAGCGACGCCTACAGCCACTTCTCGTTCGTGCGCACGCTGCAGGACATGTTCCAGCTGGCCGACCCCGCCGTCGATGCCTCGTACATGAACCGCTCGAAGTACACCGAAGCCTTCGTCGCCGCCAACATCCTGAACCTGCCGGAGTACGCGGGCAGCGCCGACACCCACTTCGACAGCGTGCGGCCGATCAACCACGCCTTCGTGATTCCGGCGGGCTACACGCAGAAGCAGTCGGCCGACGTCTCGACGACGGCCCAGGTGGGTGCCGACGCCAACCAGGTCAATGTCTGGTCGCTGAAGCAATGAGGGATCGCCGCTCGGGCCGGCTCGCGATGGCGGCCCTGTGCGCGGCTGCGGCATTGGCCGGCTGCGGTGGCGGGGACGGCGGCACGGCGGCAGCCGTTGCCGTGCCGCCTGCCGCCACCGCGGCGGTGGCACCCGCGGCCTCCCCATCCGTGCCGGCCGGCAACACGCTGAGCCTCGCGGCGCAGGTGGGCCAGAAGATGTTCTTCGACAAGAAGCTCTCGGGCTCCGGCGCCATGTCGTGCGCCAGCTGCCACGACCCCGCCCATGCGCACGCGCCGGCCAACGACCTGTCGGTGCAGCTCGGCGGGCCGAAGCTCGACCAGGCCGGCCTGCGCGCGGTGCCTTCGCTGCGCTACAAGGACATCACGCCGCCTTACGCCGACCTGCTCGACAACCCGGACGGCATCAGCGTGCCGGGGCCGGGCGGCGGCTTTGCCTGGGACGGCCGCGCCGACACGCTGGCAGCGCAGGCGCGGATTCCGCTGCTCGATCCGATCGAGATGGCCAACGCGAGCAGCGCCGACGTGGTGAAGAAGCTGCAGGCCGCCGACTACGCGCCGCTCATCGCCAAGGCCTTCGGCCCCAAGGTGTTCGACGACAGCGACGCCGCGTTCGAGAGCGCCTTGAAGGCGCTGCAGGCCTACCAGCTCGAGGACAAGGGCTTTCATCCGTACAGCAGCAAGTTCGACCGCTACGCGGGCAACAAGATCGGCGGCGAGCTCACGCCGGCCGAGACGCGCGGACTGAAGGTGTTCACCAACCCCTCCACCGGCAACTGCGCCTCGTGCCACTACCAGGGCGCGGGCCTGAACGGCAGCTCGGCGCTGTTCACCGACTTCTCCTACGAGGCGATCAGCGTGCCGCGCAACGCGGCCATTCCCGCCAACAACGACCCGCTGTACTTCGACATGGGCGTGTGCGGCACGCTGCGCGCAGACCACAAACCGGCCTCTCCGAATGCCGCGAACAGCTACTGCGGCATGTTCAAGGCGCCCACCATGCGCAACGTGGCGACGCGCACGGCCTTCTTCCACAACGGCGTGATGCACTCGCTGGAACAGGTCATTCGCTTCTACAACACGCGCGACACGCAGCCGCAGCTCTGGTATCCGACGGTCGGCGGCAAGCCCAAGGCGGTGAACGATCCCGCGTTCCCCACCTATGGGTTGATCACCACGCAGTACACCGGCGGCAAGGTGCAGAAGTACAACGACCTGCCACCGGCCTACGTGGCCAACATCGACACGCAGATGCCGCTCGACGGCCGGCGCGCAGGCACCGCGGCGCCGATGTCCGAGCAGGACATTGCCGACCTGGTCTGCTTTCTCAACACCCTGAGCGATGCCGACACCACCCCTGCGACGCCGCCCAAGCCCGGTGCCTGCACCAAGTAACACAACGAATTCATGAAGCACACGATCTTTCTTTCCGCTGCCCTGGCCTTGTTGGCCGCATGCAGCCAGCAACCCGACGCCGACCTGCAGAGCATGACCGCCGCCGTCAACGTGTATCTCGCGAAAAAGGGCGACCTCTGTCTGGGCAAGGACAAGTGGCCCATCGACGTCACGCCGCGCGAGGCCGGCTCGCATGCACGCAACGCGGTGCAGATGCCGGTGCTCGAACACATCGGACTGGTCAGTTCATCGCAGGTCAAGGTCGAAGCGACCGAAGAGACGCCCGCAGCCACCGTCACGCGCTATGCGCTGACCGACGAGGGCAAGAAGTACTTCCTCGTGCGTGAAGCCTCCCGCGGCGACTTCTGCGCCGCCCGGCTGACGCTCGACAAGATCGTCGGGTGGGAAGTGCACAAGGGCGACAAGGACCAGGCCGAGGTGCTGGTTACCTACACCTACAAGGTCGATGCCGCGCCCTGGACGCGCGATGCCGATGTGCAGAAGGCCTTCCCGATGGTCGATCGCGTGGTGCGCGGCGCCGGCACGATGGAACTGAAGGAGAGCTTCCAGCGCACCGGGAGCGGCTGGGTCGCGAAGGATGTCTGAGCCGGTGGATGCGGTGCTGCGCTTCCCGCCTGCGCTGGGCGAATGGGTGGTGCACAACCTGCGGGAGGGGTGCCCCTCGGCGAGCCTGGTGGCGGCGATGCAGGCGAAGGACATGCCGGCCGACGCCGCGAAAGCCATCGTCGATGCCTTCGTGCTGGCGCTGCGCACCGGCGGCGCGCTGCCAACGGACGCCGTGACGGTGGCTGCACCGTACAAGTACGACGAGACGCCGATCCTGCAACCGGGCACATCGATCCGCACGGCCGACCGCACCATCCGCGTGGCTGCGCGCATGGCACAACCGGCGATGGCGGTGCTGAACGACGTGTTCAGCGCGCAGGAGTGCGAGGAACTGATCGCGCTCGCAAGACCTCGCCTGGCGCCATCGACCACGGTCGATCCGCAGACAGGCCGCGACCGCGTGGGCAACGAGCGCAGCAGCCTCGGCATGTTCTTCCGCCTGCAGGAGAACGCCTTCATCGCGCGGCTCGACGCGCGCGTCTCGGCGCTCATGAACCTGCCGGTGGAGAACGGCGAAGGCCTGCAGGTGCTGTACTACCCGGCGGGCGCGCAGAGCATGCCGCACTTCGATTTCCTGGTGCCGTCGAACCCCGCCAACCAGGCCTCGCTGGAACGCAGCGGCCAGCGGGTGAGCACGCTGGTGAGCTACCTCAACGACGTGGAGGAGGGCGGCGAGACGGTGTTTCCCGAAGCCGGCTGGTCGGTGTCGCCGCAGCGCGGCCATGCGGTGTATTTCGAGTATTGCAACAGCCTGGGCCAGGTGGACCACGCTTCGCTGCATGCCGGCGGCCCGGTGCTGCGCGGCGAGAAATGGGTGGCGACCAAGTGGATGCGGCAGCGCCGTTTCGTCACCGCAGGTAAACCCGGTTGACGGGATTTGGTGGATTTGTGATATTTATGATCATAAATAGCAGATCACCACCATGCCACCCAAGCCCAAGCCTTCTCCCTTGACGCGCAACAAGCGCGTGAAACGCTCAGACCAAGTGGTCAACGGCATCAAGCGCTGGATCGTCCAGACGCAGCAGCAGGTGGGCGGCAAGCTGCCCCAGGAGAAAGAGCTGATCGAGCAGATGGGTGTTTCGCGCGGCACGGTGCGCGAAGCGCTGGCTTCCTTGCAGGTGCAGGGGCTGGTGGCTCTGAGCACCGGCCCCAACGGGGGCGCCACGCTCACCCAGACCTCGTACGAGCAGTGCCTGGAGGCGGTGTCCAACTTCCTGTACTTCCAGCCTGTGGACATCACCACGCTGTATGCGTTGCGCCGCGTGGTCGAGCCTGAATTGGCCGCCAACGTGGCCACGCGCCTGGACGAGGCCGACCTGGCCGAGCTCGAGGCCCTGATCGGCCACAGCCATCCGGCGCATGGCGGCAGCGAAGACTGGAACGAGCGCCGCGAGGCCGATCTGCTGTTTCATGACCGGCTGATCGACGCCTGCAGCAGCCCCTTCCTGGGACTCGTCTGCCGCCTGCTCAACGACGTCATCCGGCGGGTGATCATCGTGCGCCATGCGCTTCCGGCGTTCGACAGCTTCGACGAGGAAATCATGCACAGCCACACGGAGCTGCTGGATGCGCTGCGCGCCCGCGACGCCTCGCGCGCACGCGACGTCATGCGGCGGCACATGGAGCACGCCGAAGTGCTGGCCCTCGAGGCCGAATCGCGGGTCGACCGCGGCAGTCTGCTGATGAATTCGAGCGGCTGATCGCCATTGCGGCGCGGACCAGCCGCTGCCGCCGCATCAATCCCAACGCCTTCCTTCACCCCGGTCGAGCCGGGGTGCCGGGTTTCCCGTGCCTGAATTTTCCGGAGTCCGAACATGAATCAACAGCAAGCGCTCTGGCGACTGAGTGCCATCGACATCGCCGCGGCCGTGCGCCGGCGCGATGTGTCCTGCCGCGAGGTCACGGCCAGCGTGCTGGCACGCATCGAGCAGATCAATCCGCAGATCAATGCCCTGGCCGAAGTGCTGGCCGACGAAGCACTGGCCAGCGCCGATGCCGCCGACCGGCTCACGCTTCGTGGCGATGTACTGGGCCCGCTGCACGGCGTGCCGGTCAGCATCAAGATCAACGCGGACCAGGCCGGCCATGCGACCACCAACGGCGTGGTCCCGCTGCGCGGGCACATCGCACGCGAGGATGCGCCGGTGGTGGCCCACTGGCGCAGCGCCGGGGCCATCATCGTCGGGCGCAGCAACACCGCCACCTATTCGTCGCGCTGGTTCACCGACAACGGCCTGCACGGGCGCACGCTGAACCCCTGGGATGCCGCCATCACGCCCGGCGGCTCCAGTGGCGGCGCGGCCGCCGCCGTGGCCAGCGGCATGGGCGCGCTGGCGCACGGCAACGACATCGGCGGCTCCATCCGCTATCCGGCCTATGCCTGCGGCGTGCCCGGCCTGCGCCCCACGGTCGGCCGTGTGCCGGCCTGCAACCCGAGCGCGACGGCCGAGCGCAGCATCACGCCGCAGCTCATGTCGGTGCAGGGGCCGCTGGCGCGCAGCATGGCCGACCTGCGCCTGGGCTACGAGGCAATGGCACGTCACGACGCGCGCGACCCCAACTGGGTGCCGGTGCCGCACGCGCTGCCGCGGCCTGCGGGCCCGATTCGCGTGGCGCTGTTCAGGCGTTCCCCCGGCATTCCCGTGGACCCGGCGGTCACCCAGGCATTGAACGATGCCGCGGGCTGGCTGCAGCAAGCCGGCTACGAGGTGGAGGAAACCGAATTGCCTTTCTTCGCCGAAGCCGCCGCCTTGTGGCGCACGCTGACGGTGGACGACAGCCGCCGCAGCATCGTCGCCGGTGTGGAACAGCATGGCGACGAGATCATGCAGCGAAGCCAGCGCAACCTGTTGGCGGGCATGCCCGAAACCGACCGAGACGGCTTTCTCGATGCGCTGGCGCGGCGCCAGGTGCTGGTTCGCAGCTGGTCGGTTTTTCTTCAATCCCATCCGCTGGTGCTGATGCCGGTGTCATGGCAGCGTCCGTGCGCGCAGGACGAAGACGCCGGCACGCTGGAGCAGGCGCGCGCGTTGATCGACGCCCAGAGCCCGCTGCTGGCAACCGCCGCGCTGGGCCTGCCAGGCCTCTCGGTGCCCACCGGCATGGCGGGTGGCGTGCCCATGGGCGTGCAACTGATGGCCTGGCGCTTTCGCGAGGATCTGCTGCTGGAAGCAGGCCAGGTCCTGGAAGAGGCTGCGCAGTTCATTCCGTTCACCGCCCGGTGATTCCCTCTCCGTCCCCGTCATTTCAACCAGGAGTCTTTCGATGAGCCAACACAACCTCGTTGCCGCTGCCCGGCTTTCGCGTCGCAACCTGCTGGCGGGTGCCGCCATGGGCCTGGGCCTGGGCTGCCTGATCCCGCACGCGGCCCAGGCGCAAAACATCAGCCGCATCATCGTGCCGTTCCCGGCCGGCGGCCCGGCTGACTTCATGGGCCGTCTGCTGTCGGAAAAGCTCAAGGCCGAACTCGGCCGCACCATCATGGTCGACAACCGTCCCGGCGCCGGGACCCGCCTGGCCGCCGAGGCACTGAAGAACGCGCCCGCCGACGGCGCCACCGTGCTGCTGGCCCCCGTGGACCCGATGTTCATCGGCCCGGCGATCTACACCAACATGCGCTTCGATCCGGCCACCGATTTCAAGCCGATCACCGACGTGACCGGCGTGCAGTTCGGCCTGGCCGTCAGCGCAGCCTCGCCCGTCAAGACACTGGCCCAGTTCGTCCAGGCCGCCAAGGCGAACCCCGATCAAGGCTCGATCGGCATCACCACGGTGGGATCGCTGCTCCACTTCCTGGCGATGGACTTCGTGGCCATGTCGCGCTCCGGCGCCACGCTCGTGCCGTACCGCGGCGGCGCCCCGATGGTCACGGAACTGCTCGGCGGCCAGGTGAGCGCCGGCATGGATGCCACGACCACGCTCACCGAATACCACCGGGCGGGAAAACTGCGCGTGCTGGCGGTGGCGGGCGACAAGCGCGCCGACGGCCTGCCCGATGTCCCGACCTTCGCCGAAGCCGGATACCCGACGCTGGTGGCCTCGTCGCGTTACGTGCTCTACGCCCATGCCAACACGGCGCCCGCCACCATCGCGCAGTGGAACCAGGCCATGCGCAAGGTGCTGGCCCTGCCCGACGTGCGCGAAAAGCTGGGCCGCGTGGGCTACGACCTGCTGCCCGGCGCTTCGACAGAAGAGGTCGTCCGCTACACCGACGCGCTGGCCGCACGCTGGCTGCCGGTCATCAAGGCCTCGGGCTACAAGGGCGACTGACCCGGCGAAGCCATACCGATGCCTAGGCCGGCTGCAAATTCGAACGGAACTTGCTCGGCGTGGCGCCTGCCGCCTTGCGCATGAGCCGCCGCAGCGCGGTGGCGTCCTCGTAGCCGACCTGCGTGGCGACCTGCTCGATCGTCATCCGGCTCGTCTCGATCAGCATGCGTGCCCGCGACAGCCGCACGCTCTGCACCAGCGCCAGCGGGCCGAGGCCGGTCGCGGCGCGCACATGCCGGGCCAGCGTTCGCTGCGACATCGCGAACTCGCCGGCCAGCACCGCGATGCTGGGCGGACGGGGCAGTGACGATTCGATGCGCTGCGTCAGCCGCCGGACCAGCGCGCTGCCGTTGGACATCATCGAGGGCACGACGAAGGGCGCCTGCGCCTCGCGCCCGTCGATCAGCAGCACCTTGCCGACCGCATCGGCCAGCGGCGGGCCGAAGCGCGTGCGCAGCAGATGCAGCATCAGGTCCGACTGGGCAAATGCGGCGCCGGCCGTGCTCACGGGCCCGTCGGCGCAGACCATGCGGTCCGCATCCACCTTGCAGCGGGGTTCGATGCGCCGCAGCTCCGGCGCGAGCCACCAGGTGGTGGTGGCGCGCCGGTCCTGCAGCAGGCCCGCTGCCTGAAGCAGGAACACGGCGGAGCACGATGCGGCCACTGCGCCGCCGCGCGCGCCGTGGCGTTTCACGGCGGCGATGGCGCGGGTGGCGCAGTCGTCGGCCAGCCGTACGGCCAGGTCCGCAGGGCGGTCCACGCCGAGGCCCGGAACGATCCAGGTCGAGGCATCGGCGCGCGAACGGCCGGGCATGGCGGTGGTCTCGACCCGCAGGCCGCCGCTCAGCGGCACGGCGCCGCCGTCCGGCGACACCACGCGCCACGTCGGGCGAGGCATCTTCAACCCCGGTGCCAGGCCCGCTGCCGCATCCAGCACATCCAACGTGACGGAGACGCTGGTGGCGAAGGCTCCTGGAAGCACCAGGACGGTGAAATCATGCATGGCTTGAAACGCCCGATAAATGTCCAAATGGACACTGTCAGTCTAGCGCTTCACCCCGTGTAATAGCCGCTCAGATTCACACGATCCACCTGCAGGAGCCACGATGCCGCCGACACGGAGCATGAACGAACGCGATCCCCTCGAAGACTTCGACCGCCGCGAGATCACCCTGGACGACGCCACCAAGACGGTCTACGTTGCAGGCACCGGGCCGGCGGTGATCGTCATGACCGAGATGCCCGGCATCAGCCCGCACGTCGCGCGCTTCGCCCGCTGGGTGCGGGATGCGGGGTTCACCGTGTACATGCCTTCGCTGTTCGGCCGCGACGGCGCGGTGGCGGACGCGGAGGAGGGCAAGGCCGTCTTCCAGCGGGCATGCGTCAGCGCCGAATTCCGTGCCTTTGCGGGCAACAGGTCGAGCCCGGTGACGCAGTGGCTGAGATCGCTCGCACGGCTGGCGCATGGAGAGTGCGGCGGCCCCGGTGTCGGCGCCATCGGGATGTGCTTCACCGGCAACTTCGCACTCACGATGATGCTGGAGCCCTCGGTGCTGGCGCCGGTGCTGTCGCAGCCGTCGCTGCCACTGGACAATCCAGCCGGCATCGAGATCGCGCCCGAGGAGATCGCTGCCGTCAAGCAGCGCCTGGACCGCGACGACCTGACCGTGATGGCCTACCGTTTCGAGGGCGACCGGTTCTGCACTGCCCAGCGTTTCGCCGCCTATTCCGAAGCGCTCGGCAGCCGCTTCGTTGCCCGCGTGCTGCCCGACAGCGCAGCCAACCGGAAATCGTTGCCGTCGTTCTTCGAGCAGCTGGTTGCGAGCCCGCACAGCGTGGTGACGGCCCACCTCATCGACGAGGCGGGCCAGCCGACGATGGCGGCACGCGACGAGATCCTTTCGTTCTTCGTGCGCCGCCTCGCTTCGCGATGACGGAAAGGCTCAGGTGCGGACCGCGGCGCAATCGCCCAGCGCATTGGCGGTCTCGCGCCGGTCGAGCGAGCGGCTCCAGAGTGCGATGGCCAGGCCCGCGAGCGTGAGCAGCGCGGCCACCCAACCCAGTGCGCGCAGGCCCGGGCCGTGGTCGATCACCACGCCGCCCACCCAGGCGCCGAGCGCATTGCCGAGGTTGAAGGCCGCGATGTTGAGGCTCGACGCCAGGTTCTGGCCCGCGCCCGAAGCCTTTTCGAGCACACGCAGCTGCATCGGCGCCACCGTGGCGAACGAGGCCACGCCCAGCAGCCCGACGAAGATCACGGCCGTGAACGGCGTGCCGATGGTGAACTGCATCGCGCCGAGCACCACCGCCAGCGCCACCAGCGTGCCGAGCACGGCCGCCATCGGCGCGCGGTCGGCCAGCTTGCCACCGAGGATGTTGCCGACGGCCAGCCCGCCGCCGAACACCAGCAGGATCGGCGACACGGCCGATTCCGGCAGGCCGGTGAGCTGCGTCAGCAGCGGCTGGATGTAGGTGAACACCACGAACACGCCGGCAAAGCCGAGCACCGTCATCGCGAGGCCGAGCAGCACCTGCGGCCGGGCCAGCACGGCGAGCTCTTCACGCAGCGGCGCAGGCCTGGTCTCGCCCTTCACGCGCGGCACGAACATGGCGAGCACGGTGAAGGCCAGCACGCCGATCAGCGTCACGGCCCAGAAGGCCGAGCGCCAGCCGAACTGCAGGCCCAGCCACGCGCCGGCCGGCACGCCGAGCAGCGTGGCGGCGGTGAGGCCGGTGAACATGATCGCGATGGCCGAGGCGCGGCGCTCCGGCGCCACGAGGCCGGTGGCCACCACCGAGCCGACGCCGAAGAAGGTGCCGTGTGCGAGCGAAGTGATCACGCGTGCGGCCATCAGCATCTCGTAGCTGGGCGCCAGCGCACACGCCAGGTTGCCGAGCGTGAAGATCGCCATCAGCGCGAGCAGCACGGTCTTGCGCGGCAGCTTGCGGGTGGCGATGGTGAGTACCGGCGCGCCGACCGCGACGCCGAGCGCGTAGCCCGAGATCAGCAGGCCTGCGGCCGTGATGGAGACGTGAAGATCCGTCGACACCTGCATCAGCAGGCCCATGATGACGAACTCGGTGGTGCCGATCCCGAAGGCACCGGCGGTGAGGGCGAGTAGAGCGATTGGCATGATGGCCTGTACTGTGCGGACATTCGGGCCCTGTGACTAGAATGCCGCTGCTACACGCACTTGTGAATTGAAATCACAGACAAGGAAGTCCGCCATGCCACGCATCGATGTCAACCGCTCCGGCGAGATGGAAGCCTTCGTGCAGGTGGTGGAGTCCGGCGGTTTCTCGGCGGCGGCGCGCCTGCTGGACATGACGCCCTCGGCCGTCAGCAAGCTGGTGGCGCGGCTCGAACTGCGGCTCGGCATCCAGCTCGTGCACCGCTCCACCCGCAAGCTGCAGCTCACGCCCGAAGGGCTTCACTTCTACGAGCGCAGCACCCGCGTGCTGGCCGACATGGACGAAGCCGAGCGCTGTGCCGCCGCCGGTGCGGCGCCGCGCGGGCGCGTGAGCATCAACGCGAGCGTGTCCTTCGGCCACCACAAGCTGGTGCCGCTGGTGCCGCGCCTGCTCGAAGCGCATCCGCAGATCACGCTGGACATCGCGCTGACCGACCGCGTCGTCGACCTGATGGACGAGCGCGCGGACATCGCGATCCGCTGGGGCCAGTTGCCGTCGTCCGAGCTGGTGGCGCGGCGCCTGGGCGAGACGAGCCAGTCCATCGTGGCCGCGCCCGGCTACCTCGCGAAGTACGGCACACCGCGCACGCCGCAGGAGCTGGAAGCGCACAACCGGCTCGGGTGGAGCTACCGGCGCAGCGCGCCCGACTGGCCGCTGCGCGTCGACGGCCGGATGATCGCCATCCCGGTGGCCGGCCCGGTGCGCGCGGGCGATGGCGAAACGCTGCGGCAGCTGGCCATCGCAGGGGCCGGTGTGGCGCGGCTGTCGCTCTATCACATCCAGCACGACATCGATGCCGGCCGGCTGGTGCCGCTGCTCGAGGAGTTCAACCCGGGCGAGATCGAGCCGATCCACGCGGTGTACATCGGCAAGGCCGGCACGCTGCCGGCGCGGGTGCGCGCGGTGCTCGACTTCCTGGTGGCGTGCTCGGGGGTGGGCGACGGGCGCTACACGCGCAAGCGAACAGCGCCGATGCCGGCGAACTCCGCCGTCACCTGATCGCCGCGGCGGCAGGGCAGCACACCGACCCACGAACCGGTCGTGACGACCGTGCCGGCGCGTGCCGTCTGGCCCTGCCGCGTGATGTGGCGCAGCCAGGTCGGCAGCAGCCAGGCGGGATCGGCCAGCGGATGGGTGCCTTCGCGCACGACGACTTTGGCATCGCCGACGCGCGTTTCGCAGCGCTGCGAGGCCCAGTCGATCGCGGCATAGGGCTGCCATTCGCCGAGCACCAGCGCGCCGTGCACCTGCGAATCGGCGAGGCGCAGCAGGGCGGGGGTGGAGGAGAGGTCCTGCCAGCGCGAATCCACGATCTCGATGGAGACGGCCATCGCGTCGATGAGCGAGGCCGCGTTGTCGTGATCGAGCTTCGCCGCTTGCGCGGGCGTCACGTCCTGGCCGAGCCGCAGTGCGATTTCGGACTCGATGCCCGGCGTGTGGAACACGAGGTCGCCGAAATCGGCGGGGCTCTGGCGCACGCCCGAAGGAGGCAGCGGCGCATGCGTGAGCGTCACGCTGCGCGAGCCGCCGCCGGATTTCCAGTGGGCGGGGACGGCGCCGTCGTTGTCGAACCAGTCGAGTGCGGCGGCCACGGCGTCCTGTACTTCGTAGGCCTGGGCGGCATCTTGCAGTGCGTCGGTCCAGGGCGCGGCGTCGAGGGTGCGGTTGCTGCGGCGTGCGGCGATCAGGGCGTCGGCGAGGGCTGTCATGGATGAGTTCATGTGGCGATTTTGTCAGTTGCGTTCAGGGTGCGTGCACAGGCCACCGGGTGCTCCCCTCCGCGAATGTCCCCCGCTTCGCTCCTCCTTTATTTCGCTGCGGGGAGCACCCGGTGCCCTGCGCACAAGGCACGCTGCTGGTTTGCGGCCGATCAACCAGTGCTCTGAGCGATCACGCTGGCGGTGTGCTCTGCGCAGCGAAATAAAGGAGGAGGCATGCGGCCTTAGGCCGCGCCGGGGGACATTCGCGGAGCAGAGCACACCGTCGGCGTGAGCGCGCCCTGAACGGGCCTTCAAGTTTCCACATGCACGTTGCCATCCTTGACCACCTTCGCCCACTTGGCAATCTCGGTGCTGATGAACTGCTTGAACTTGTCCTGCGAGCCGCCACCGTCTTCCGCGCCATAGGTATCGAGCCGCTCCTGCACGTCGGGCATCACGAGGATGGTGTTGACGTCGCGATTCACCTTCTGGGCAATCGCAGGCGGCAGCTTGCCCGGACCAGCGAGGCCATACCAGGTGGTCGCCTCGAAACCGGCAAAGCCTTGTTCCTGCATCGTCGGCACGTTCGGGTGGCCCTTGGCGCGCTTGGTGCGGGTCTGCGCCACGGCGATCACGCGGCCGTTCTTCACGTGCGGCGTGGCGGCCGTCATGGTCTCGAAGCTGTACTGGATCTGCCCGCCCATCAGGTCGGCCAGCAGCGGGCCGCTGCCCTTGTAGGGCACATGCAGTGCGTCGATGCCCGCCTGCAGCTTGAACATCTCCAGCGCCAAGTGCTGCGCCGAACCCGCACCGGCCGAGCCGAAGCTCACCGTGCCCGGTGCAGCCTTGCAGGCCGCCACGATGTCCTTCACCGAGAGTGCCTTCTGCGAGGGGCCGGCGATCAGCAGGTTGGGCGTGACGCCCACGAGCACGATCGGCACGAAGTCGCGCTCCACGTTGTAGCGCAGCTTGGGCTGCAGGCTGGGTGCGAGCGCGTGGCTGTTGATGTGCGCCATCAGCAGAGTGCTGCCGTCGCTGGGCTGCTGCGACACGTAGTCGGCCGCGAGCACGCCCGCAACGCCGCCCTTGTTCTCGACGATGACCTGCTGGCCCCACAGGATCGTGAGCTTCTGCGCGACCACGCGCGCGAGCGCATCGGTGCCGCCGCCCGGCGGAAAGCCCACCACGATGCGCACCGGCCCCGAAGGCCACTCCTGCGCGAAGAGGCGGGGCACGCCCAGCGTGGCAGCCGCGGCGCCTGCGGCTTGAATGAGGGAACGTCGTTGCATCATCTTTGTCTCCGTGGTGTTGGGGGTCCGATGCGTGCCGGGCCTGGAAGCCCGGCAGGAGGGTGGCCGCCGCGCCGTTCGAGCAGCGCGTTGCGGCCGGTGCGAGGTGCGGCGCCTAGGCGGCCTTCTGCAGGCCGACGGGCGCTGCCGCGTGGTTCGCGAAATGGTCCATCGCTGCCTGCACGCCGCTGCCCGCCAGCTGGATGCCCGCGAGCTTCATGCCCATCTCGACGCCTGCCACCATGGCAACGAGCGTCAGGTCGTTGCTGTCGCCCAGGTGGCCCATGCGGAACATGCGGCCCTTGAGCTTGCCGAGGCCGGTGCCGAGCGAGAGGTCGAAGCGCTGGTGGATCAGCCGGCGCAGCGCATCGGCATCGACGCCTTCGGGCGTGATCACGCCGGTGAGCACGGGCGAATAGACCGCCGGGTCGGCGCACTGGATCGGCAGGCCCCAGGCATTGACCGCGGCGCGCACGCCCGTGGCCCAGCGCTGGTGCCTTGCGAACACGTTGGACAGCCCTTCGCCGAGGAGCATGTCGAGCGATTCCGACAATCCGTAGAGCAGGTTGGTGTTGGGCGTGTAGGGCCAGTAGCCGTCCTTGTTCATCTCGACGATCTCGTCCCAGGCCCAGAAGGCGCGCGGCAGCTTCGCGCTCTTCGAGGCTTCGAGTGCGCGCGGCGAGAGCGCGTTGAAGCTGATGCCCGGTGGCAGCATGAGGCCCTTCTGCGAGCCGCTGATGGTGACGTCCACGCCCCATTCGTCGTGCCGGAAGTCGGCGCTCGCGAGGCCCGAGATGCTGTCGACCATCAGCAGGGCGGGGTGGCCGGCCGCGTCGATGGCCTTGCGCACCGCGGCGATGTCGGAGGTGACGCCGGTGGAGGTTTCGTTGTGCACCACGCACACGGCCTTGATCTTCTTTTCGGTGTCCTTGCGCAGGCGGGCCTCGATGAGTTCGGCCTGCACGCCGCGGCGCCAGCTCGGTGCCTGCGGCAGGTGCTCGTCGCTGCCCGAGAGCGCGAGGAACTCGGTCGAGAGGCCGAGGCGCGTGGCCATCTTCTGCCAGAGCGCGGCGAAGTGGCCGGTCTCGTACATCAGCACGTGGTCGCCCGGGCTCAGCGTATTGGCGAGCGCGGCCTCCCAGGCGCCGGTGCCCGAAGCCGGGTAGATCGCGACCGGATGCCTGGTCTTGAAGATCTGCCTGATGCCGCCGAGCACCTTGAGCCCCAGCGTGCCGAACTCGGGCCCGCGGTGGTCGATGGTCGGCAGGCTCATGGCGCGCAGGATGCGGTCGGGCACCGGGCTCGGGCCGGGAATCTGGAGGAAGTGGCGGCCGGTGGGATGGATGTCGAGTTGCAGCATGGACTGTCCTTTCGCTTTCAGTTTTGCATTCAAAATACGTTTATGTATGCTGGTTTACCCTGAATTTAGGGGGTTGTGAGTCCTATTTTTTGCATTCAAAATGCATTCAAGGGACACCACCATGACAGCCGACATCATCGAAATCTCCAGACTCGCCCTGCACGACCAGGTGGCGGCGCGCCTGCGCACCATGCTGGTCGAGGGGCACATCGCGCCCGGCGCCAAGCTCAACGAGCGCGAGCTGTGCCTGCAATTGCGCGTGTCGCGCACGCCGCTGCGCGAGGCCATCAAGCTGCTGGCGGCCGAAGGGCTGGTCGATCTGCTGCCCAACCGCGGCGCGGTGGCGGTGAAGCTCACCGAGGCCGACGTGCTCAACACCTTCGAGGTGCTGGCGATGCTCGAAGGCATGTCGGGCGAGCTGGCGGCCAAGCGCATCACCGACGAGGAACTGGCCGAGGTGCGCGCGCTGCACTACGAGATGCTGGCCTGCTTCGCGCGGCGCGATCTCTCGGGCTACTACCGCCTCAACGCGCGCATCCACACCGCCATCAACGAGGCCGCGGGCAACCCGGTGCTCACGGGCACCTACCGCTCGATCAACGCCCGCGTGCAGTCGCTGCGCTTTCGCACCAACCAGGACGAGACCAAGTGGAAGCATGCGGTCGACGAGCACGAGCAGATGATCGAGGCGCTGGCTGCGCGCGATGCACCGGCCATGCGCAAGGTGCTCGTGGCGCACGTGCTGCGCAAGCGCGACACCGTGCTGGCGCTGCTGCGCGCCGGCGAGATCTACCCACAAGCCGCCAAGGCGAGCTGAGCCTGCACACCATGCGCATCGATCCCGCGAGCCACATGCAGCCAGCCGGAACCGTTCTTCCGCCCAACGACACCTGCGAGCTGCTCGCGCGCCGGCTGCGCACCGAAACGCAGGGCGAGGTGCTGTTCGACAGCGGATCGCGCGGGCGCTACGCCACCGATGCGTCGATCTACCAGATCACGCCCGTCGGCGCCTTCGTGCCGACGAACGAGCGCGACATCGCGACCGCCATCGACATCGCACGCGACCTGAAGGTGCCGGTGCTGGCCCGCGGCGGCGGCACCAGCCAGTGCGGGCAGACCACGGGCGCGGCGCTGGTCATCGACAACAGCAAGCATTTCAGGCGCGTGCTCGACGTGAATGCGGAGGAGGGCACGGCCACCGTCGAACCCGGCCTCGTGCTCGACCACCTGAATGCGAAGCTCAAGCCGCTCGGGCTCTGGTACCCGGTCGACGTGTCGACCAGTGCGCAGGCCACGCTGGGCGGCATGGCGGGCAACAACTCCTGCGGCTCGCGCTCCATCGCCTACGGCAACATGGTGCACAACGTGCTGGGCGCGAGCGCGTGGCTGTCGAGCGGCGAGCTGGTCGAGTTCGGCCCGCAGTCCGCGCTGGGCGCCAGGGCGGCCGGCATCGCGCAGTTCGTGCACGGGCTGGCGCGCCAGCACCGCGAGCAGATCGCAGCGCACTGGCCCAAGGTGATGCGCCGCGTGGCAGGCTACAACCTCGACATCTTCGACAACCAGAGCGAGCGGCCCTACACCGCCGACGGCAGCGTGAACCTTGCGCACCTGCTGATCGGCGCCGAAGGCACGCTGGCCTACACGAAGAGCCTGAAGCTCAAGCTCGCACCGCTGCCGCGCGCCAAGGTGCTGGGCATCGTGAACTTCCCGACCTTCCATGCGGCCATGGATGCGGCGCAGCACATCGTGAAGCTCGGCCCCACGGCGGTGGAGCTGGTCGACCGCACGATGATCGAGCTGAGCCTGGCGAACCCGGCCTTCAAGCCGACCGTGGAGACCGCGCTGATCGGCAAGCCCGCGGCCATCCTGCTGGTCGAGTTCTCCGGCGACTACAAGGCCGCGCTGCTGCCGCAGCTGAAGCAGCTCGTCGAGCTGATGGGCGACCTCGGCCTGCCCGGCAGCGTGGTCGAGATGCCCGACGACGCGCGCCAGAAGAACCTGTGGGAAGTGCGCAAGGCCGGCCTCAACATCATGATGAGCCTCAAGGGCGACGGCAAGCCGGTGAGCTTCATCGAGGACTGCGCGGTGCCGCTCGAGCACCTGGCCGCGTACACCGATGCGCTGACCGAAGTGTTCGCCAGGTACGGCAGCCGCGGCACCTGGTATGCGCATGCCTCGGTCGGCACGCTGCATGTGCGGCCGATTCTCGACATGCGCGCCGACGGCGGCGCCAAGATGCGCGCCATCGCGGAGGAGGCCAGCGCACTGGTGCGCAAGCACAAGGGTGCCTTCAGCGGCGAGCACGGCGACGGCCTGTGCCGCGGCGAATGGATCGAATGGCAGTTCGGCCCGGCCATCAACGAAGCCTTCCGCGCAATCAAGAACAAGCTCGATCCGGTCAACCTGTTCAACCCCGGCAAGATCATCGACCCGCCGCGCATGGACGACGGTGCGCTGTTCCGCTTTGCGCCGCCGACGGCGCCCAGGCCCTATCGCCGCATCGCGCTCAAGCCGGTGCTCGACTGGTCGGCCTGGAACGTCAACGCCGACCCGGTGACCGAGGCGACCACCGCTCCCGGCACCGGCGGCGACAGCACCGGCGGCCTCGCCAAGGCCGTCGAGATGTGCAACAACAACGGCCACTGCCGGAAGTTCGACGCCGGCACCATGTGCCCGAGCTACCGCGTGACGCGCGACGAGCAGCACCTGACGCGCGGCCGCGCCAACACGCTGCGCCTCGCGCTCTCGGGCCAGCTCGGCGCCGATGCTTTCACGAGCGAAGCGATGCACGAGACCATGGACCTGTGCGTCGGCTGCAAGGGCTGCAAGCGCGATTGCCCGACCGGTGTGGACATGGCGAAGATGAAGATCGAGTTTCTCGATCACTACAAGAAACGCCACGGCCACACGCTGAAGGACAAACTCGTCGCCTACATGCCCGACTACGCGCACAAGGCGAGCCGGATGCCCTGGCTGCTGAACCTGCGCAACAGCGTGCCCGGTGCGGCGTGGCTCGGCGAGAAACTGCTGGGCTTTTCGGCGAAGCGTTCACTGCCCGAATGGCGTTCGGATACGTTCTGGCGCGCGAAGGGCAACGAGCCCGGGCTGTTCGCCGACCAGGCCTCGGTGCTGTCGGTGGCGGCGCGGGGCGGCAAGGCGGCCGTGCTGTTCGTCGACACCTTCAACGGCACCTTCGAAAGCGAGAACGCCCTGGCGGCCGCGCGCGTGCTCGAAGCCGCGGGCTATGTGCTGCACACTGTCGAGAAGCGCGGCGGGCACCATTGCTGCGGGCGGACCTTCCTGGCCAGCGGCATGGTGGACGAGGCCAAGGTTCGCGCCGAAGCGTTGATCGACGCGCTGCTGCCGCTGGCGCAGGCCGGCATTCCCATCGTCGGGCTCGAGCCTTCGTGCCTGCTCACGCTGCGCGACGAAACGCTGGTGATGGGCTTCGGCGACAAGGCCCGGACGGTCGCGAAGCAGGCGCTGCTGTTCGAGGAATTCATCGCGCGCGAGCTCGAGGCCGGCCGCTTCGCGCTGGCGCTGAAGCCGGCGACCGCGCCGATCCTCCTGCACGGCCATTGCCATCAGAAGGCCTTCGGTGCGGTAAGCCCGATCCTGGACGTGCTGAAGCTGATCCCCGGCGCCGAGCCCGAGCTGATCGAAAGCTCGTGCTGCGGCATGGCCGGCAGCTTCGGCTACGAGGTCAGCCATTACGACGTGTCGATGCAGATGGCCGAAGCCAGCCTGCTGCCCGCGATCCGTGCGAAGCCCGATGCCATCGTGGTGGCCGACGGCACCAGCTGCCGGCACCAGATCGGCGATGGGGCGCAGCGCGAGGCGGTGCATGTGGCCGTGCTGCTGGAGCGCCATCTGCTGAAGCAGACCCTGGCCTCGAGGCAGGAATAAGGGGTTGGCAGAAAATGGCGCGATGAACGCATCCATCGAGCCGGGTTTTGCCCTTTTCGAGACCGCCATCGGCACCTGTGCGCTGGCCTGGGGGCCGCGCGGGCTCATCGGCGTGCAACTGCCCGAAGACAACGGCGAAGCCGCCGCGCGGGCCCGCATGCGGCGCCGCTTTCCGGAGCTGCCCGAGGCCCCGCCGCCCGAGAGCGCACAGCGCGCGATCGCGGCCGTTCAGGCCTTGCTGGAAGGCACATCCGACAACGACCTGAGCGACATCGTGCTCGACATGAGCGCCGTGTCGGAATTCCACCAACGCATCTATGCGATGGCGCGGCGCATTCCACCGGGCCAGACGCGCACCTACGGCGAGATCGCGACCGAGCTCGGCGACAAGGGCCTGTCGCGCGCCGTCGGGCAGGCCATGGGCCACAACCCGTTCGCACCGGTGGTGCCGTGCCATCGCGTGCTCGCGGCAGGCAACAAGCCCGGCGGATTCTCGGCGGGCGGCGGCGCATTGACCAAGCTGCGCATGCTCGACATCGAAGGCGCGCGGCCGAACGGAATGGCCTCGCTGTTCTGAAGCCGGTCAGATCGCAGGAACCGGCAGGCGGTGCAGCGCCGTGACGCGCGAAGCAAAGATGATCACGGCCTGCAGCACAAAGCCTGCGAGCGCGAGCAGCAGGCAAGCAGGTTCGCCCCACACGGCACCCACGGCGCCGCCCAGCGCCGCACCGACAGGCCGCGCGCCTGAATTGATCGTCAGGAACACAGCCGACACCCGGCCCAGCATCGTCGAAGGCACGACGCTCTGCCGCAGCGTGGTGGACGTGATCACCCAGACCATCGGGCCCGCACCGAAGAGAAAGAACGACAGCGCGGCGAGCGATGCTGCCGGAACGATGAGCGTGGCCGCCATCACGGCCGCAGCGATCACCGCCACCGCAGGCCCGACCTGGATGGCGCGGCCGAAGGGCAGCCGCGCCACCACGCGCGACGTCAGCAACGCGCCCGCCACCATGCCCGCGCCGTACATGGCCAGCGTGAAGCCCACCGCCTGTGCGCCGAGACCGAGCACCCGCACCGCATAAGGCACATACCCGGCCTGCAGCACGAACCACGAGATGTTGAAGACCGCACCGGTGATCGCCATCGGCCGCAGCAGTTCGTGTTGCCAGACGAAGCGGGCGCCGTCCCGGACCTCGAGCAGCGGATGGCGTCGAGAAGCGGATGAGCGCGGCGCCTCGGTCAGCCGCAGCAGCAGGGCCACGGCGGCGACCGACAGCACGGCCGCCAGCACGAAGGCCGCAGAGGCACCGGCCCAGGCGACCAGCGCACCAGCAAGCGCAGGGCCGGCGGTGAACGCCGCGCTGCGTGCGAGCTCCAGCCTGCCGTTGGCCAGGGCCAGCGCTTCGCGGGGCACCAGCGCAGGCACCAGGGCCGGCGCCGCGACGCTGAAGCCCACGGTGCCGACGGCGCCCAGGAACCCGAGCACGGCTAGCCACCCGATGCTGAGCTTCGATGCCAACACCATGGCCAGGAGCGCCAGCAGCGACACTGCCCGCAATCCCTCGGCCCACACCATCAGCCGCTGGCGCGACATGCGATCGGCCAGCAGCCCCAGCGGCATCGAGACCAGCAGGAAGGGCAGGGTCTGGACGGCTGCGAGAAATCCGATTTCACCCGGCCCGGCGCCGAGCATCAGCACGGCAACGAGCGGCACGGCCGCGAGGCTCAGCTGCTCGGCGGACTGTGCCGCGAGGTTGGACCACGCGAGATTCAGGAACGAACGGGGAAGGGCGGAAGACATGGGATGAGGCTCAGGCGGAAAACCTCATCGTGCGGGGAGGCCTCATTCGGCGCTGGCCGTTTCCGGACCTGCGAGCATCCGTGTCATCGCGGGTCGAGGTTCGCCCGCATTTCCTCGAACCACGCCGCCACATGCCGTGCCTCGGGTGCAGCGTCGGGCGCGAGGCCATAGTAGTAGCGGCTCAGCGTCATGCGCAGCGCGGGCAGCGGCGACTGCAGCCGGCCCGAGGCCAAGTCGTGCGCGACGAGCGAGGTCGGCGCAAGCGCGATGCCCAGCCCGTCGACCGCGGCCTGCAGCACGAAGTGCAGATGATCGAACTGCAGCTGGCCCGCCGGCTTCGTGCGCGGTGCGCCGACGTGCTTCTTCCAGGCGTCCCAGTCTTCCTTGCGTGTCTTGGCCGACAGCTGCACATGCGATGCGAGCGTGCGCAGGTCCGCGAGCGGATGCGTCCTGAACAGGGCCGGCGCGCCGACCACCAGGATCTCGTCTTCGAGGAAGGGCCGCACGTCGATGGACGGCGGCCAGCCTTCGAGCCCGCGGCGCACTGCGATGTCGAAGCTGCCTGTGGCCTGCTCCGGCATCAGGGTGCTCGTGACGACCTGCGGCTCGATGTCGGGATAGCGTTCGACGAACGAAGGCAACCGCGGAATGAGCCAGCGCACAGCGAAGGAGGGCCGCACGTTGATCCTGACCGCGCGCGCCGGACCCTGTGCCTGAAGCGCGCGTGCGGCCGCGTGAATCTGCGCCAGCGCTGGCCCTGCTTCGGCGAAGAACTGCTGTCCCTCGGCAGTCAATGTGACCTGGCGGACACGGCGCTCGAACAGCGCGACGCCCAGGCATTCCTCAAGGCTCTTGATCTGCCGGCTCACCGCGCTGTGCGTGACATGAAGCTCGAGCGCCGCGCGTGTGAAGCTCTGGTGGCGGGCCGCGGCGACAAAGGCGCGCACGGCATTGAGGGGCGGTTCTCGAAGCGGCATGTGTGCAATTTTCTCACGCATGAGGGGCGTTAATCTCGTTTGTCAGCCTGCCTTGCCGCGGCGCACCATGCGGCCTCGATGCCTCCTGCCCAACGCCCTCCATCCCTTGATTCCACCGACCTGAATTCCCGCCACGCGGCCATCGCGCTCGGGCTCTCGCTGCCGGCCGACGTGGTTCTCTACCTGCTGCTGCCGATGTATGCCGACCAGTTCGGCGTGACGCTGGCGGAAGCCGGCATGCTGCTCGCGGCCAACCGGCTGGTGCGCATTGCCGGGTACGGCTGGGTGGCGCGCTTCTATGCACGCCATGGCGACCGGCTCACCTGCACCATTGCCGTCGTGGCCGCCGCTGTCTGCGGCGTGGGCTATGCCACGCTCTCGGGCTTCTGGGCGCTGCTGCCGCTGCGGCTGACGTGGGGCCTGTGCTTCGCGGCGCTCAATCTTTCGACGCAGGCGCTGGCCACCGCCGATCCCGTCGGCGCGGCCCGCCGCAACGGACGCTCGCGCGCCTTCATCGCCATGGGGCCGGTGCTGGCGCTGCCGCTGGGCGCGTTGCTGGCGCACTGGACCGGGCCGCGCGCGATCTTCGGCATCCTCGCGGTGTTCTCGCTGCTGGCGGTGTTCGCGACAAGACGGCTGCCTTCCACGCCGCACCGCACGGAAAAGCCTGCGCGGCGCTTCGCGCGGCCCAACAGCCTCGACGGCTGGTCGTTCATGGAAGGGCTGGCGCTCGACGGGCTCTTCATCGTCGGCCTGTCCTACCTCGGCAAGGACCTGCTGCCTGGCGGTGCGGTGATCGTGGCCGGCCTGCTGATGGCGCTGCGCTACCTTGCGGAAATCTTCCTGAGCCCTGTCGGCGGCCACCTGGCCGAACGCTTCGGCGCCGAGCGCCTGCTGGTGAGCCTCTCGCTCGTGACGGCCATTGCGCTCGTCGGCTTCGGCCTGGGCTGGCTATGGAGCTGCGCGGCGCTGATCGTGGTGCTGCGCGCCTTGCAGCTGCCCTTGCTGCCGCCCATCGTGGCCCGCCGCACACCGGGGCCTGAGCGCCTGCATGCGCTGGCCACACGCTCGGTGTGGCGCGACATCGGTGCCGGCACCGGGCCGCTGATCGCCGGGCTGCTGCTGCCGGTCGCGTCGCCGCCTTGGATCTACGGCATTGCCGCCTTGCTGCTGGCAGCGACGGCGCTGGCCTGCGGCAGGAGTCCGTCGCTACATTCCATGCCTCATACCCACACCCAGGAGCGAACGTCATGACGACGCCCCATGCCATCGAAACCGTGGCCCAGCTGGAAGCCCTGTTCGGCCAGCCCGGTGAAGCCTCCCTCAAGAAGGAAGTGCCTTACCTGCACCCGGCCTACCAGGCGCTGATTGCCGCATCGCCCTTTGCGGTGCTGGCCACCACCGGCCCCGGCGGCCTCGACGCATCGCCGCGCGGCGACCCACCGGGCTTCGTGGCGGTGCAGGACGAGAAGACGCTGCTGCTGCCCGAACGCCGCGGCAACAACCGCATCGACAGCCTGCGCAACATCGTGACGGACCCGCGCGTGGCCTTGCTCTTCTTGATTCCCGGTGTCGGCGAAACGCTGCGCGTGAACGGAAGAGGGCGCATCACCGTCGCGCCCGATGTCATGGCGCGCTTCGCGGTCGACGGCAAGCTGCCGCAATGCGTGATCGAGATCCAGGTGGAGACGGTGTACTTCCAATGCGCCCGCGCGATCCAGCGCTCGAAGCTCTGGGCGCCTGTGGCGGCAGATGCGAAACGCGAAGTGCCGACGGCCGGGGCCATTCTGTCGGCGCTGACCGACTCGGCGTTCGATGGAGCGGCGTATGACCGGGAACTGCCGACGAGGCAGCAGGCGACGCTGTACTGAGGAGGCGACCGAGGTGAGTGCGAGTGAGGTTAGATTACGCTGACGACACGCTCCCCGCGAAGGCTCTCCCCCTCCATGACCACGCCATCCCCCTCCGACCGCCTCAAGGCCGATGTGGCCCAGGAAATCCGCAAGGGCGTCGACCTCGCGCTCTCTCATGGTCCGCTTCGACCCGGCAAGGGCATGGTGAGCGGAATGCTGGCCCTGGTGCTCGCCAACTTCAGCATGCTGGCCGTTCTGATGTTCCAGTTTCCGGTTTTCCTGAGCACGCCCAAGGTGCGCGAGTACCTGAGTTTCGATGCGATGCGCACCGTGCTGCTGGTCGCGATGGTGCTGTGCGGCGCGCTCGCATTGACCAACATCGTCTTCAACCGCGTGCGGCGCCTGTCGGCCTGGGCCTTGTTCTGGCTGGCGGTGTCCGTGGTGGGGTCGCGGCTGGGCGTGAGCGCCACCGGGCATGGCTGGTTGCCGGTGGGCGGGGTGACCGGCAACATGCCTTACCTCGGCATCGACTGGTTCATCTTCGACCTGCTGGCGACCACGCTGTTGTTCACCACCATCGAAAAGCTCAGGCCCTTGCGGCCCGACATGCCGGTCTTCCGCAAGGAGTGGCAGACCGATTTCATGTATTTCGTGACGGGCCATCTGCTGGTGGGCCTCACGCTGTTTCTGGTCTACGCCGTGCTCTACGGCGTGAGCGGCATGCTCGCCGGCCTCGATCCGGTGGCACAGGACACGCTGCGCGGCTGGGTGCGGCATCTGCCGTTCGGCTGGGCGCTGCTGCTGCTGATCCTGATCACCGACTTCGCGCGGTACTGGCTGCATCGCTTCTATCACGAGACCTCCATCGGCTGGCGGCTGCATTCCATCCATCACAGCGCCGAAAGCATGGACTGGATTTCGGGCAGCCGCACCCACGGCGTGGAGACGGTGCTGTCGACCGTGGTGATCCTCGCGCCGGCGTTCCTGCTCGGATTTTCGCAGGGCGTGATCAACGTCTACATCCTGATCGCGGGTGTGCAGGCGGTGTTCAACCACACCAACGCCTCGGTGCGGCTGGGCCCGCTGCGCTACCTCGTCGTGACGCCCAATTTCCATCACTGGCACCACAGCCGCGACGCCGAAGGGCTGGACCGCTGCTATGCCGCGCACTTCGCGTTCTGGGACTATCTGTTCGGCACGGCGGTGAAGGCCGAAAAGAACAAGATCTGGCCCGACAACTACGGCGTGGTGGGCGACTACGTGCCCAAGGGCTTCTGGCGGCAGCAGCTGTATCCGCTCACATGGTCCGGACGCTGGACCGACGAGCACGGCGTGGCACATCGCGAGAACCGCTGATCCGGCGCTGGCTTGTGACCGGCACCGGCAAGATGTCACGCAAAGCAACGGCGGGTGGCCAAGGGGCCATTCGGGGAGGGTCGGCAGTGTAGACTGCCAGGTTTTTCCGACTGGCGGTATGGTGCAAGTGTCACGGCGCACAGGCTTCACCGGCTCGGCGCTGATTCGCTTGCTCGCTCGACTGACCGACATCGAAGTTCCCGAGCCCAAGCAAGCCTTCGCGGATCGATTGAGCCAATGGCTCGGTTGGACCGATGCGATCTCTTTGTCTGCGGCTTTGAACGGCAATCCGGCGATTGCGTCCTCATCCGGCGCGCGCGCGTCCGGCACCGCCGAAGAACGCGAATTCACCCGTGTGCGAACCGCGCTGGCCAACGCCATCGCGGACGACACACGCAACGCCCCCGTGGACACCACGGCCGACTTCGCGGCCCATCGCCGGCGCTACCTCGCCAGGCAGCAGGCCATGGAGACGAGCATCGGCCCGTTGCGCGGCCGGCTGCGGTCCACGCTGGCGAGCCGGTCGCCCGACATGGCGCGGCTGGCGGCGGTGGATGTGGTCATGGAGCAGGTGCTGAGCGCGCAGGAGCACCGCTTGCTGGCCGCCGTGCCCGCGATGCTCGAAAAGCATTTCGAGCGCCTGCGCCAGGCCGAGGTCGACACCGACCCCGAGGCCGGACCCGGCGCGTGGCTCAACGTGTTCCGCAAGGACATGCACGACGTGCTGCTCGCCGAGATGGACATCCGATTTCAACCAGTCGAAGGGCTGCTCGAAGCCCTTCGCACGAGGTAACCAGAGTTTCATGACCAGATTTCTTCATCGCATCGTCTTTCTTGTCGGCCTCGTTGCCGTGTGCTGGGTCGGCGTCGGGTACATCGGCGCGAACCCGCTGGCGCTGGCGATCACGGTGCTGATCGGCGCGTTCTACCTGATGGGCGCACTGGAGCTTCACCGCTTCGACCAGGCCACTACCACTTTGGCAAGCGCCGTGGCGGACATGGCCGAGGCTCCGGCCAGCCTGGGCCAGTGGCTGGACAAGATGCATCCGTCCCTGCGCAACGCCGTGCGCCTGCGCGTCGAGGGCGAGCGCGTCGGGTTGCCCGGTCCCACGCTGACGCCGTACCTCGCAGGGCTGCTGGTGCTGCTGGGCATGCTGGGCACCTTCCTGGGCATGGTGGTCACGCTGAACGGCACCGGCACGGCGCTGGAAAGCGCATCGGACCTGCAGGCCATGCGCGCCTCGCTGGCCGCGCCGGTCAAGGGCCTGGGCGTGGCCTTCGGCACATCGCTCGCGGGCGTGGCCGCTTCCGCGATGCTGGGCCTGGTCTCGGCCCTGTGCCGGCGCGACAGGCTGCAGACCGCGCAACTGCTCGACACGCGCATCGCAACCACCTTGCGCGTGTTCTCGCTGGCCCATCAGCGCGAGGAGTCCTTCAAGCTGCTGCAGCGGCAGGGCGAGGCGATGCCCGTGCTGGTCGATCGGCTCCAGCTCATGATGGCGGCGATGGAGCGGCAGAGCCACGCGTTGAACGAGCGGTTGATCTCCAGCCAGGACAACTTCCACAGCAAGGCCGAGGCCGTGTACGAAGGCCTGGCTTCTTCCGTGGGCCGATCGCTGAAGGACAGTCTGACCGAAAGCGCCCGTGCGGCCGGCGCGACGATCCAGCCGGTGGTCGAAGCCACGATGGCCGGCATCGCGCGCGAAACCGCCTCGCTGCACGACACCGTCGGGCACAGCGTGCAGCGGCAGCTGGACGGGCTGTCGAGCCGTTTCGAGGCCACCACCACCACCGTCGCGGACATCTGGAAGACCGCGCTCGCCGGGCAACAGCGCACGAGCGAGGCGCAGGCCAAAGACTTGCGCATCACGCTGGACCAGTTCACGCAGACCTTCGAGCAACGCTCGTCCTCGCTGGTGGAGGGCGTCTCCGCCCGCCTCGAAGCCACGGTCGGCAGCATGTCGGACACCTGGCGCAGCGCCCTGGCACAGCAGCAGAACGTCGGCGAGAACCTGTCCAGGGCCACGCACGAAGCGCTGACCGCGGCCGCGGCCACCTTCGAACAACACTCGGCCTCGCTGCTGGGCACGGTGGGCCAGGCGCACACCGACCTGCAGACCGAGATGGCGTCGCGCGACCAGCAACGCCTTGCGGCCTGGACCCGGTCGCTCGAGGCAATGGCCGTGTCGCTGCAGCAGGAATGGCAGCAGGCAGGTGCGCGCAGCGAGAGCCAGCAGCACGAGATCTGCAAGACGCTGGCACAAACCGCCACCGACATTTCGGCGCAGACCGAAGCCCACGCGAAGACCACCATCGCCGAGATCGCCCAGCTCATGCAGGCGGCCTCCGAAGCACCGCGCGCCGCGGCCGAAGTGATTGCCGAACTGCGCCAGAAGCTGTCCGACAGCATGGTGCGCGACAACGCCATGCTCGAAGAGCGCAGCCGCATCCTGGGCACGCTGGAGACCCTGCTGGGCGCGGTGAACCACGCCTCCACCGAACAGCGCTCGGCCATCGATGCGCTGGTCGCCTCGTCGGCGGACCTGCTCGACCGCGTGGGCTCGCGCTTCACCGACAAGGTCGAGACGGAAACCGGAAAGATGGCCGACATCGCCGCACAGATCACCGGCGGCGCGGTCGAGGTGGCAAGCCTGGGCGAGGCCTTCGGTTTCGCCGTCAAGCTGTTCACCGAATCGAACGACAAGATGGGAGCGCAGCTGCAGCGCATCGAAGGCGCGCTCGGCAAGTCCATCGCGCGCAGCGACGAGCAGCTGGCGTACTACGTGGCGCAGGCCAGAGAGGTCATCGACCTCAGCATCCTGTCGCAGAAGCAGATCGTCGAGGACCTGCAGGAGCTCGCCAGCCAGCGGGCGGCCGTGGGCAGCGAAGCGTGACGACGGAAGACATCGACGCCGGCGTGGAGTCGGCGGTGCCCGTGTGGGCCGTCTTCGGCGACCTGATGTCCGGGTTGCTGGGCGCCTTCGTGCTGATCCTGGTGTGCGTGATCGGCATGCAGCTGGAACTCGCGACCCAGCTGGAATCCGAGGTCAAGCAGCGCAAGGCCGAGGCGCAGCGGCTGCAGACACTCGAGCAGGCCCTGGCCGGGCCGCTGGCGGCGGGCCGGGTGACGCTGAACAACGGGCGCATCGGCATCAGTGGCAACGTGCTGTTCGCCTTGAACTCCGCGGAGTTGCAGCCCGAAGGCCGGCAATTGCTGAAGAGCCTGGCCGCGCCGCTGACCGCCTACCTCCAGGCCCGTGACGAGATCCTGATGGTGAGCGGCTTCACCGACGACCGGCAGGTGCGGGGAGGCAACCGCCAGTTCGCCGACAACTGGGAGCTGTCGGCCCAGCGGGCCCTCACGGTGACCCGGTCACTGATCGAGGAAGGCATTCCTTCATCCTCCATATTTGCGGCGGCGTTCGGCGCCGAGCAGGCCGTGGCGTCGAATGCCGATGCCGACGGACGTTCCAGAAACCGGCGCGTGGAAATGGCGCCCACGCCGAGGCGGTCTGACGCCATCGCCAAACCCCGTGGCTAGCGAAGAGGCAAGCAGCGGGACCGGTGCGACGCTCGACGCCTGGCGCGAGCGTGGCGCTTATCGCCTGGACCCCGTCCGTTTTCATTTCATCGAGACGCTGGCGAGAAGGGCGGCCGCCCACAGCGGCGATGCGCGGCGCATCCTGGACGACAAGGTGGCCGGGCTGCTGGTGGCGTACGGCGAGGATCTCGAAAAGGCCCCGCGCGCCGAAGGCACTCCGGCCGAACAACCCGCTCGCGGGGCGCTCGCCGAACTCGCCGACCACCTTGCCCGGCATGCTTCCTCCCAGGGGGACGGGGCGGCGGCCCACAGACTGAAGACGCTCGAGTACTTCAGAAGCACCTGGTCCAGGCTCAGCGCCGAACGACGGCTGACGCAGTCGCTGGCGAAGCTGCCGCAGAATGCCGGCCCCCTCAACTCGCACAACCTCGTGCATCGATCGCTCACGTTGATGCGCGACCTGTCGCCGGAGTACCTCAACCGGTTCATGTCGTACGTCGACGCCTTGTTGTGGGTCGACCAGGCGAGCAGCGGCAGTGCCTCGGCAGGTACGGATGCCCCGCGTGCCGAAAGCGCCAGGAAGAGCGGCCGCGGCAAGGCTGGCTAGTACGCGGCTTCGTCGAAACCTCAGTCGTTGCTGTGCAGCGTCGTGTTCAGCCCGCCCCATCGCGCCGAACTCGTGGGCAGAACCTCGACGGCCCCGGTCTGGCTGTTCCGGCGAAACAGCAGCCCGGATTGACCCGAAAGCAGCTTGGCCGCGACGACCTTGCCGTCGGGCAGTTTCACCTTGGTTCCGGCGGTGACGTAGAGGCCCGCCTCGACGATGCATTCGTTGCCGAGCGAGATCCCGATGCCCGCATTGGCGCCCAGCAGGCTGCGGTCGCCGATGGAGTTCTTCGTTTTCCCGCCGCCGGACAAGGTGCCCATGATGGAGGACCCCGCGCCGACGTCGGAGTTCGTCCCGACGGTGACCCCGGGGGTGATGCGTCCCTCGACCATGGACGCGCCGAGCGTGCCCGCGTTGAAGTTCACGAAGCCTTCGTGCATGACGGTCGTCCCCGCGGACAGGTACGCGCCCAGCCTGACGCGGTCGGCATCGGCAATGCGCACGCCTTCGGGAACGACGTAGTCGGTCATGCGCGGGAACTTGTCGATGGAGGGCACGGTGAGGTGGTGGTACTCGGACGCAACCAGGTCCCGCAATTGCTCCACCTTGCCGGGAAACACCGGGCCGGCGGAGGTCCATGCGATGTTGGGCAGCAGGCCGAAGATCCCCTCGACGTTGAGCTTGTTGGGACGGACGGCTCTCTCGGACAGGAGGTGCAGGCGCAGGTAGGCGTCTTCGGTCGAAACGGGCGGGGCGTCGAGGGACTCGATCGACACATCGACGGTGTCGCCCGAGATCAGCCCGACCTTCTCGGCCAGGCAGCTCCTGTTGCGCCGGGCGCCCTGTGCCGGAAACCAGACGTCGATCGTCCGGCCTGTTTCGGCGTCGCGGTACCTGTGGCCGGTGCGCTGGATGGTCATCAAATCTCCTGTCGATGGATTGCGAATGACGCTCGGCCCGGCGCTGCCTGCTCCGACCGCGCGCCGTGCCCGATGCTGGGTTCGGCTACGACGCCTGCCGTTCTTTTTGCTGCGCCCTCATGACCTGGTGCCGCTGCCAGTAGTGGCCGACGGCGCCCTTGAAGTTCTCCTTCTGCTTGCCGAGGCCGCCCAGCTTGATCTTGGTGGTGCGTGCGCCCAGCATGCCCTTGTCGTGGTGCGTGACGATCAGCGTGTCGCCGAAGCTGCCGTCCTTGTAGGTCAGGTCCTTGACCTCGTCCCACGGGATCGACGAACCGCCATCGGCGCTCGGGTGCAGGCCGGCGTAGTCGACTTCGATGCGTTCGCCGTTCTTCAGCGGGAATGCGATCGGCGGGAAGTGGCGCAGCACCACGGCGCGCTCTTCCTCGGTGGCCGGTTCGTAGCGGTAGGCAAGGCTCAGTTCGTGGTTCGCGACGAAGCGCTGCTCGTAGTCGCTCCACAGGCGCTGCTCGATGGCGGTGGCGGTCTCGATGTCGTCGGCCCAGGTGGCCTGCGGCGCGGTCGAGACGATGGCACCGTAGGCGCTCTCGGGCACATGGTGGCCGACATTGCGCATGCGCTCGAGCAGCGGTGGATGGCTGTCGAAGGGATGCGGCACGTCGGCGGTCTTCATCGTCTCGATGAACGCGTCCGAATCGGCATACGGCGGCAGCCCCGCGGCCACGAAGCCGGCGATGCCCAGCGCGCCGTCGTGCTGGCGGTTCTGCGCAAAGAGCTTCTGCTCGACGTCGTTGCGGTAGCTGGCATAGGCCGAGATCTTGATCAGCGACTGCACGATGGCGCTCGGCGCCGTGAGGCTCGCGGACACGCGGTCGGCCTTGTACTCGCGCTCGCGGCTGTCGCGCGCGAGGGCGAACGCGAAGATCATGCGGTAGAGGCGCAGCAGGTAGTGCGCGACGATGGTCAGGCCGCCGCTGCGCATCTTCCAGGTGTACTGGTCGAACTGCAGCAGCTTGGGGCCGAGCGCAGCGCTGCTGCGGGTGTCGCCGCCGCCGAGGTGGGCCAGCTCGTGGGCCAGCACCGCGTCGGCCTCGGACTGGTCGAGCACGCGCAGCAGCGGAATGCTGACGAACAGCGTGCGGCCGTGCAGCGTGCGTCCGCGCACCTCGCAGGGCGCTTCGGTGACGAAGAAGTTGGTGTCGATGCCCGCAACGATCTGGTCGGGCGGCGCGGTCTTCACACGGCCGGCGAGCTGGCGGATGCGGTCCCACAGGCGCGGCGCGTCGGCCTCGGCAATCACTTCGCCTTCGATCTCGTTGCCGGAAGGCAGTTTCTTGAACAGCGTGTAGACCGCATAGAACACGGCTGCCGCGGCCGCGACGCCGGCAATGACGATCAGCTTGATGTAGTAGCTTTGCCAGAAGTAGGCGGTGAGCCAGAACGAGAGCCATACCAGCATCGCGCTCTGCAGCACGACCTCGACCGCGCTCGACACCGTCATCAGCCGCCAGCCCGCGACGAAGCTGGCATAGCGCAGGCCGCGGTTGGCGAAGGCCAGCGCGCCCAGCACCAGGGCTGCCGCGAGCAAGGCCGCGCCGAGCGCCAGCGTCCAGACGGCGGCGCGGTCGGCCCAGTGGAACTGCCAGTGCATCGAGTAGGGGCTGCACACCTTGTCGTGGAAGTTCTTGTCTTCCGGCGCGGTGGCGTCGCAGGCCTTGGAGAGCGGGTGGCTGCGATAGAACTCGGTGGCGCGCGCCTTGTCGTCGGCGGACAGGCCGGCGTCGGCGGTGATGCGCTTTTCGATCGACTGCAGGAATTCGGCGTCCTGCGAACGCAGCGCGTATTCGGTGAAGGCCAGTGTCGCCGCCGGAATGGCGAAGAGCGACACCAGGGTCAGAAGGAAGACACGAAAAAGGTCGGCACGGATCGTGCGGGCGTGGGCCATGGGTAGCTACTCCTGGAAGGCAATGCTGTGATTCGTTGTGGGAGCGGTCCGGGAAGCCGATAGCGTAGCCGCCGTTCGCGTCATCGCGAAATTTCGAGACACGTCAAGCGGGCTGCGTGCCGACCAGCCAACAAATAAGGTTATCGCTTTTGCATCGTTCCGCGCGCCGGGGCGCAGGTATAGCCTTCTGCCTCATTCATGCCTTCCGTCTCTGCTGCAGCACGTGCGGCACCGCAGCGCATGGACGCAGGAACTCGATCTGCGCCCGTTCAAGGAACATTTCTGAGGAGTCATGCCGCATGGGCACCGCATCGAATGGCCACCTGGTGGCCGCCACGCTTTCTTCGGTGGAAGGGGAGCTCAACTACCTGAAGGCCGGGCAGGGCAGGCCGGTGAGCTACACCTTCGAGCCACCGCCGGGCGTGCCCTGGGTGACCGGCGAGCTGGAGCCGCACCGCGTGACGATCCGCGACGGCCGGCCGCTCGTTGCGCTGCGCGAACTGTCGTTCGACCGCAGCGGCTTCACGCAGATATCGCACCGCAGCGCAGTGGCCGATTTTTCGCATGACGCAACGATCCGCGACATCTACTACCGCGAATCCGAAGCGCTGCTGCGCGACGTCACGGGCGCCGAGAAGATCGTGATCTTCGACCATACACTGCGCGACAGCGCGCAGGGCTCGCGCCGTACGGCCGCGCTGCGCGAGCCGGTGCGGCGCGTGCACAACGACCAGACCTTCGTTTCCGCGCCGCGGCGCGTGCGCGACCACTTGCCGCCCGAGGAAGCCGAGGTGCGCCTGAAACACCGTTTCGCGATCGTCAACCTGTGGCGCCCGCTGGCCACGGTGGAGCGCCTGCCGCTCGCGCTGTGTGATGCGCGCTCCATCGCATTCGAGGACATGGTGCCGAGCGACCTGGTCTACCCCGACAGGGTGGGCGAGACTTACTCCTTCACCTGGAACCCCAGGCACCAGTGGTACTGGTTCCCGAGGCTGCGGCCCGACGAGGCCTTGCTGCTGAAGATCTACGACTCGCGCGAGGACGGCACCGCGCGCTTCACGGCGCACACCGCTTTCGAAGACCCGACCGGCGCACCCGAGGCACCGCCGCGCCGCAGCATCGAACTGCGGGCGCTGGTGTTCTGGCCAGCCGATTCTTCTTCCAGAATTAGCGCAGTCTGAGGGCCGACCCCACGCCTGCACCGATGGCCGCCCTTGGCGACAATCGGTTCGATGCGTTCTTCTCCCTTCTTCAAGATGGCCCTGTTGCTGGGTCTGCTTTCGGCTATCGGGCCTTTCGCCATCGACATGTACCTGCCCGCGCTGCCCGCCATCGGGCAGAGCCTGCGCGCAGACATCGGCGCGGTGCAGATGAGTCTCACGGCGTTCTTCCTGTCGCTCGGTGCGGGCCAGCTGCTCTACGGTCCGATCTCCGACATGGTCGGGCGCAAGCCGCCGCTCTATGCCGGCCTCGCGCTGTTCGCACTGGCCAGCGTGGGCTGCGCCCTGGCCACCGACATCCAGACGCTGATTGCGCTGCGTTTCGTGCAGGGCCTGGGTGCCGCGGCCGGCATGGCGATTCCGCGCGCCGTGGTGCGCGACCTGCACACCGGCACCGACGCGGCGCGGCTGATGTCGCTGCTGATGCTGGTGTTCAGCGTGTCGCCGATCCTCGCGCCGCTCGCGGGCAGTGCGGTGATCGCCTTCACGGGCTGGCGCGGCGTGTTCTGGGCCGTGACGGTTGCCGCAGTGGCGGGCCTCGCGATGACGGTCAAGCTCCTCGATGAAACGCGACCCGCCTCGGAGCGCGTCGAAAGCAGCCTCGGCAGCGCCTTGTCGGGCTATTGGTTGCTGTTGCGCGACCGGCACTACCTCGGGCTGGTGTTCATCGGCAGCTTCGCGATGGCGGGCTTCTTCACCTACCTGGCCAATTCGTCGTTCGTGATGATCGGCCACTATGGCCTCTCGCCGGCGCTCTACAGCGTGGCCTTCGGCGTGAATGCGGCGGCCTTCATCGGCGCCTCGCAATTCACCGGCTCGCTCGGCGAGCGCTACGGGCTGGTCAACCTCGTCAAGTTCGGTGTGGTGGCCTGCGGTACGGCGATGGTCGCGATGTTCGTCTACTTCGCGATGGGCGGCGACAGCCTCTGGGTGCTCATCGTGCTGTACTTCATCGCTTCGGGCTTCATGGGCCTGGTGATTCCGACCACCGGCGTGCTGGCGCTCGAAATGCACGGCGCCATCGCGGGCACGGCCTCGGCGCTGCTCGGCACGCTGCAGATGCTGACGGGCGCATTGGCGATGGCGGTGGTGGGTTTCTTCACGGACGGGCGGCCCTTGCCGATGGTGGCCGGCATGGCCGCAGGCGCGCTGATCGCGCTGGTGCTGACCTGGCTCACGCTGGGCAGCGTGCGGTCCGAACCCACACGCAGGACGCAGCAAGCTTGAGCTCGATACACCCAAGCGCCGCGCTGGCGGATGCCGGAGACAAGACGCTGCAGCCCATCGACGGGCTGGCCCAGCCTGCCCGCGGCTGGGCGATGCTGGTCATCATCCTCGGGCTGATCGTGGCGGTGCTCGACGGCACCATCGTCAACCTTGCGCTGCCGGGCATCGCGCGCGAACTGCAGGCGAGCCCGTCGCAGGCCATCTGGGTGGTCAACGCCTACCAGATCGCCACGCTGGTGATGCTGCTGCCGCTGGCCTCGCTCGGCGATCTCGTGGGCTACCGGCGTGTCTATCTCGTGGGCATGGCGGTGTTCACGCTCTCGTCGCTGGCCGCGACCTTTGCCGACTCGCTCGGCACGCTGATCGCGGCGCGGGCCTTTCAAGGGCTCGGTGCGGCGGGGATCATGAGCGTCAACGCGGCACTCGTCCGGCTGACCTACCCCTCGGCGCAACTGGGGAAGGGGATGGCCATCAACTCGCTGGTGGTCGCCACCTCGTCGGTGGCCGGCCCGTCCGTTGCTGCGGCGATCCTGTCGGTGGCGTCGTGGCCCTGGCTCTTTGCCATCAACGTGCCGCTGGGCCTCGTCACTTTCGCGCTGGGCATGAGGGCGCTGCCGTTCAACCGCGTGGCGCCGGCCGCCGGGCTGCGGTTTTCGCCGGTCGACGTGGCGCTCAACGTGCTGATGTTCTCGCTCGTGTTCCTCGGCGTGGACCGGCTGGGCGTGCGCGAAGGGGGCGTGCAGGGCGGTGGCGGGCAGTGGTCCGCCTGGGTCGTCCTGCTGGCCGGGCTGGCGGTCGGCTTCGTCTACCTGCGGCGGCAGCGCAAGCTGGCGGTGCCGCTCTTTCCCATCGACCTGCTGCGCATTCCGGTGTTCGCGCTGTCGATGGGCACCTCGGTCGCCGCGTTCTGCGCGCAGATGCTGGCCTACATCGCGCTGCCGTTCCTGCTGCTCGACGTGTACGGCCGCAGCCACATCGAGGCCGGGTTGCTCATCACCGCCTGGCCGCTCGCCATCGTGGTGATGGCGCCGATCGCCGGTCGGCTGATCGGCCGCTACCCCGATGGGCTGCTCGGCGGCATCGGGCTGGGCCTGCTGGCCACCGGCCTCGCGCTGTTGGCGGCGCTGCCGGCGCACCCGGCCAATGCCGACATCGCCTGGCGCATGGCGCTGTGCGGCTTCGGCTTCGGGCTGTTCCAGTCGCCCAACAACCACACCATCGTCAGTTCCCCGCCTGCGCACCGAAGCGGTGCGGCCAGCGGCATGCTGGGCACGGCCCGGCTGACGGGCCAGACGCTGGGAGCCGTGGTGCTGGCGGGCGTTTTCAGCGTGTGGAGTCCGCACGGCGGCCATGGCCCTGTGGTGGCGCTGGTGCTGGCGGCCTGCTGCGCGGCGGTGGCGGCCGTCTTCAGCAGCTTGCGGCTTAAAACGACAGGCCACGCCGCCTGAATGAGTTAGGGTACGACCCCATGAAGGAAGTACCCGATACCGTGGTTTGCCCGGGTTGCGATGCGGTCTACAGCCGCACGCCGCTGCAGCCATGCGACGTGGCGCGCTGCCCGCGCTGCGGCACGGAGCTCGACAGGCATCCCGGTTCGCAGCAGCAGCGCATCCTGCCGCTGACGGTGGCGAGCCTGATCATGTTCGCCATCGCCAACCTGTTTCCCATCGTGGAGATCGAGCTCAGGGGCCTGCGCAGCCAGACCACGTTGGCCGGCGCGGTGGTCGTGCTGAGCGCCGAGGGCATGTCGCCGGTGGCCCTGCTGGTGCTGGCCACCACCATCCTGTTTCCGCTGCTGCAGCTGTGCATCCTGGCCTACCTGCTGGTGCCGCTGAGCCGCCAGTACCGGCCGGTGGGTTTCGCGCTGCTGGTGCGGGCCATGCAGTCGCTGCGCCCCTGGGGAATGATCGAGGTGTTCCTGCTCGGCGTGCTGGTGGCGATCGTCAAGCTCTCCAGCATGGCGACCGTGGTGCCGGGGCCGGCGCTCTGGGCCTTCGTGGCGTTGACGGTCACGCTGACCGCGGTGCTGTCGTTCAATCCGGGCGCTTTCTGGGAGATGACCTTTCGCCCTGCGGACGAGAAAGAGGAGGGGGCTTCCGCATGAAGCTGTTTGCCTTCCTCAAGGCACGCGAGCCGCAACCGGCCGATGCTGCCGATGCGGATGCCTTCGACGCCTTCGACGACGCAGCGCCGGTGCCCACCGCCGCCTCGCTCGGCCTCATGGCCTGCCCGCATTGCGCCGCCGTATGGCGCGACGCGCAGGAAGGCGATGCCTGCGGCCGCTGCGGCACGCGCCTGCACCCGCGCAAGCCGCAAAGCCTGACGCGGACCTGGGCCTTGCTGATCGCGGCCTGCATCATGTACATACCGGCGAACCTGCTGCCGGTGATGATCACGCGCACGCTGTTCGGCGCGCAGTACGACACCATCCTGAGCGGGGTGATCTACTTCTGGGTGTCGGGCGCCTACGGGCTCGCGGCCATCGTCTTCATCGCGAGCTTCCTGGTGCCGCTGTTCAAGCTGGCGGTGCTCTTCCTGCTCGTGGTGCTGGCGCAGCGCGGCAGCACATGGCGGCGGCGCGAGCGGGCGAAGCTGTATCACATCATCGAGATCATCGGCCGCTGGTCGATGCTCGACGTGTTCGTGGTGTCGCTGCTGACCGGGCTGGTGCAGATCCAGGGCTTCGCGGTCATCACCGCGGGCGTGGGCATCGCGGCCTTCGGGGCGGTCGTGGTGCTGACCATGCTGGCCTCTCTGAGCTTCGATCCGAAGCTCACCTGGGACAGCTCGCAGGTGCAGGCCGCCGAACGGAATTCCGAGAACAGGGAAGAACAGACAGCATGAGTGAAGAAGCGCAACCGCAAGACAAACCGGCGCCGTCAGCGCCCCCGCCGCTGCCGAAGCCGCAGGTCAAGCGCCGCCGCGAATGGCTGCCATCGCTGATCTGGCTGATTCCCATCGTCGCCGCACTGGTCGGCGTGACGCTGGTGGCCCGCATCCTGCTGGAGCGCGGCCCCGAGATCGTGCTCACCTTCAAGACGGCCGAAGGCCTGGAGGCCGGCAAGACCGCCGTCAAGTACAAGGACGTGCAGATCGGCCTCGTCACGCGCCTGCGCCTCGCGCGCGACCGCTCGCACGTCCGGGTGCTGGTGCAGCTCAACAAGGACGCCGAGAGCTTCACCTCCCAGGACTCGCGCTTCTGGGTGGTGCGGCCGCGGCTCGACACCTCGGGCATCTCGGGCCTGGGCACCTTGCTGTCGGGCGCGTACATCGGCGCCGATGCGGGCGTGTCGACGGAAACCGCGGGCGAATTCAAGGGCCTCGAGGTACCGCCCATCGTCACGCGCGACGACTCGGGCCAGCAGTTTCTGCTGCGTGCCAACGACATCGGCTCGCTCGACGTGGGTTCGCCGGTCTACTTCCGGCGCATCAAGGTCGGGCAGGTGGCGGCCTATGAACTCGACGGCGACGGCCGCGGCGTGACGCTGCGCGTGTTCGTCAATGCGCCCTACGACAAGTTCGTTGGCGTCAACACGCGCTTCTGGCAGGCGAGCGGCATCGACGCGCAACTGAGCGCCAGCGGCTTCACGCTGCGCACCCAGTCGCTGGCGACCATCCTGCTCGGCGGCATTGCCTTCCAGGCGCCCGATGACGCGATGGGTCCGCTGGCCAAGGCGAACACCGCCTTCGTGCTGGCGCAGGACGAAACCTCCGCGATGAAGGAGCCCGACGGCCCGCCGCAGACGCTGCTGATGTACTTCAACCAGTCGCTGCGCGGCCTCTCGCCGGGTGCGCCGGTGGACTTCCGCGGCGTGGTGATCGGCGAGGTGAAATCGATCGGCGTCGAGTTCGACCGCGCCGAACGCGAGTTCCGCATGCCGGTGCTGGTGCAGGTCTACCCCGACCGCCTGCGCCGCCGCGCCGGCGAGAGCGGCATCGAGTCGCGCGCCACCCAGCAGGAGCGGCTGCGCTTCCTGACCGAGAAGGGCCTGCGCGCCCAGCTGCGCAGCGGCAACCTGCTGACCGGCCAGGTCTATGTGGCGCTCGACTTCTTCCCGAAGGCGCCGCCGGCGAAGATCGATCTTGCAAAGAACCCGATCGAGCTGCCCACCGTGGCCAACAGCCTCGACGAGATCCAGTCGCAGGTGCAGGAAATCGCGAGCAAGCTCAACAAGGTGCCCTACGAGCAGATCGCGGCCGACCTGCGCAACACGCTCGGCACGCTCAACAAGACGCTGACCAGCGCCGAGCAGACCATGACCCGCATCAACAACGACGTGACGCCCGAGCTGGCTGCCGCCATGAAGGACGTGCGCAAGACCGTCAACTCGGCCGAGCGCACGCTGGCCGACGATTCGCCGCTGCAACATGACATGCGGCAGACGCTGCAGGAGCTGACCCGCGCCGCGGGCTCGGTGCGCGTGCTGACCGACTACCTCGAGCGCCATCCCGAGTCGCTGCTGCGCGGCAAACCGGACGACAAGAAATGAAGAGCAAGAACCTCGCATTCGGAAAACCCGCGCTGGCCGTTGCAGCGGCTGCGCTGCTTGCGCTCGCCGGCTGTGCGAGCAAGCCCGACAACTACTACACGCTCGCAAGCCCGGTCACGCCCGCCGATGCGGCGCCTTCCACCCTGGGCGGCACCGCGCCGCTCTACATCGAACTGGCGCCGGTTGCAGTGCCCGAGCGCTTCGCGCGGCCGCAGATGGTGGTGCGCCAGCCCGGTGGCAGCGTGCAGGTCGAGGTGCTCGAACAGCACCGCTGGGCCTCGTCGTTCGAGAACGAGCTGCGCGATGCGCTCGCCAGCGGCATCGCCAGCCGGCTCGGCGCGCTCGACGTGACCAAGGGCGGGCGGCAGGCCTCGCAGCCGGTCTGGCGCATCGCCGTGCAGCTCCAGCAGTTCGATGCGGTCGATGGCGGCCGCGTCGATGCGGGCTTCAGCTGGACGCTGCGGCGCTCCGACGAGGCGCGCACGCTGGTGTGCCAGCTCAACGTCGGCGAGGCCGTGGGCGGCGGCATGGACGCCGTGGCGCAGGGCGCCCAGCGTGTGGCGGCGGCGGCCGCCGCGGCCATGGCGCGCAGCGTGAGCGCGGCGCGCGCCAATCCGGGAGCGACCGCGTGCGCGATCTAGCTCCTTCTCCTTCCCCCGGGAGGGGAAGGGTCAAGACCAGAACCGAATAGATCGGAGACTCTCCATGGCACAGATCGGCAAGGCGCCCTGCGACGACACGCTGATCCTGCACGGCGCCGGGGCAGCAGAGGGCGCCTGCCCCGAGGCCTCGAAACCCTGGGTGCTCGCCGCGGCCATCGTGGGGTCGAGCATGGCCTTCATCGACGGCACCGTGGTCAATGTCGCGCTGCCGGCGATCCAGGCCGATCTGCAGGCAACGGCGTTCCAGGCGCAATGGGTGGTCGAGTCCTATGCCCTGCTGCTGGCGGCGCTGCTGCTGGTGGGTGGCGCGCTCGGCGACCACTATGGCCGGCGCCGCATCTTTGCCATCGGCGTCGGCCTCTTCGCGCTCTCTTCGGTGGCCTGCGGGCTGGCCGCCAACGTGCAGCAGCTCATCGCAGCGCGCGCCGTGCAGGGCGTCGGCGGGGCCCTGCTGGTGCCCGGCAGCCTGGCGCTCATCAGCGCGGCCTTTCCTGAAAAGGAGCGCGGCAAGGCCATCGGCACCTGGTCGGGCTTCAGCGGCATCACGGCGGCCGTGGGGCCGGTGCTGGGCGGCTTCCTGGTCGATCACTTCTCGTGGACCTGGGCCTTTCTCATCAATGTGCCGATGGCGCTGCTGGTGTTGTGGATCACATGGCGGCACGTGCCCGAAAGCCATGGCGCGTCGGCCAGCGGCGGGCTGGATTTCTGGGGCGCACTGCTGGCGACCGCCGGGCTCGGCGGCGTTGTCTACGCCTTCATCGAGGCGCCCACGCAGGGCTGGGGTTCGCCGGCCGTGATCGCGGCACTGGGCGTCGGCATCGTGGGGAGCGCGGGCTTCATTGCGGTAGAGCGCAAGGCGCGTACGCCGATGCTGCCGCTGGGCTTGCTGCGCATCGGCAACTTCAGCGGGGCCAACCTGCTGACCTTGCTGCTCTACGCCGCGCTGGGCGGCGGGCTGTATTTCTTCCCGCTCAACCTGATCCAGGTGCAGGGCTACTCGGCCACGGTAGCGGGGGCGGCGCTGCTGCCGTTCATCTTCATCATGTTCGCGCTCTCGGGCTGGGCGGGGCAACTGGTCGACCGCTTCGGGCCGCGCCTGCCGCTGGTCATCGGGCCTGCAATTGCGGCGGTGGGCTTCGCGCTCTTTGCGGTGCCGGGCGTGGGGGCGAGCTACTGGAGCGGGTTTCTGCCCGCGGTCGTCGTGCTGGGCTTCGGCATGACGGTCACGGTGGCGCCGCTCACCACCACCGTCATGAACGCGGTCGGCCCCGATCTGGCGGGCGTGGCCTCGGGCGTCAACAACGCGGTGTCGCGTGCGGCGGCGGTATTGGCAATCGCGGTGTTCGGCGCGATCATGGCCTGGGCTTTCGATGCCGCGCTGGCCGACAACCTGCGCGAGATGGGGGCATCCGCGCAGGTGTCGGCGTTTCTCGAAGGCGAGCGGAGCAAGCTGGCCGGCGCGGCATTGCCGCCGGGCGTCGATGCGGCCACGGCTGCGGCCGTCAAGCGCGCCGTGGCCGAGTCTTTCGTCGCGGGCTTTCGCTGGGTGATGCTGTTGAGTGCCGGGCTCGCCGTGTCGAGTGCGTTGAGTGCCTGGCTGATGATTCGCAGGGGGCCTGCCGCCGACAACCAATAGGGGACTGCATCCGTGGAAGAAGAACACGTCGACGTCCTGATCGTCGGCGCCGGCCTCTCGGGCATCGGTGCCGCCTATCACCTGCAGGCGAACTGCCCGGGCCGCAGCTACGCGATCCTCGAAGGGCGGGAGCGCAGCGGCGGCACCTGGGACCTGTTCCGCTACCCGGGCATCCGCTCGGACTCCGACATGTACACGCTCGGCTATTCGTTCCGGCCGTGGACGCAGGCCAAGGCGATTGCCGACGGGCCGTCGATCCTGAAGTACGTGCGCGAGACCGCGGCGGACAACGGCATCGACCGGAAGATCCGCTTCAACCACCGTGCGGTGCGTGCCTCGTGGTCGACACCCGATGCGCGCTGGAGCGTGGATGTCGAGCGCGGGCCGGACCGGGAGCCGGTGCGATTCAGCTGCAACTTTCTCTTCATGTGCAGCGGCTACTACAACTACACCGCCGGCTACACGCCCGAGTTCGCAGGCACCGCCGATTTCACCGGCCGCATCGTTCATCCGCAGCACTGGCCCGAAGACCTCGACTACCGAGGCCAGCGCGTGATCGTGATCGGCAGCGGCGCCACCGCGATGACGCTGGTGCCCGCGATGGCCAAGACCGCCGCGCACGTGACGCTGCTTCAGCGTTCGCCCACCTACGTGATCGCGCGGCCGGCCGAAGACCGGCTCGCCAACCGGCTGCGCCGCCACCTGCCGGCCCGATGGGCCTACGGCATCACGCGCTGGAAAAACGTGATGCTGGGCATGCTGTTCTTCCGGCTCTCGCGGCGCAGGCCCGAGCGCGCGAAGCGGATGATCCTCGGCGGCGTGCGGCGTGCCCTGGGGCCGGACTACGACATCGCCACGCACTTCACGCCGCGCTACAACCCGTGGGACCAGCGCCTGTGCCTCGTGCCCGATGGCGACCTGTTCGCCGCGCTCAACGCGGGCCGCGCGTCGATGGTGACGGACCACATCGACACCTTCACGCCGCGCGGCATCCGGTTGAAGTCGGGTGCGGAGCTGGGGGCGGACCTGATCGTCACCGCCACCGGACTCGACCTGCAGGTGCTGGGCGGCATCGAACTGGACGTGGACGGCCGGCGCGTGGATCTGGCCACGACCTTCAACTACAAGGGAATGATGTACAGCGACGTGCCCAACCTGGCTTCGTCGTTCGGCTATACGAATGCCTCGTGGACGCTCAAGTGCGACCTGACCTGCGGGTACGTCTGCAGGGTGCTGAACCACATGGACAGGCACGGCTGGCGGCAATGCATGCCGCGCAACACCGATCCCGCGTTGACGCCGCAGCCGTGGATCGATTTTTCTTCAGGCTACGTGCAGCGCTCGGTCGGCAAGTTTCCGAAGCAGGGCTCGCGCGCGCCGTGGCGGCTGTACCAGAACTACGCGCGCGACATCGTCAGCCTGCGCTTCGGCGCGGTGGACGATGGGGTGATGGCGTTCTCCAATCGGGCTGCGCTCACTGGTGTTCTGCGGGGAAGACCTTCGTGACCCGGTGATCATTCGTTCGTGCCTCGCTTGGTCTTCGGGTGTCTTGAGGCAAAGCAAGCCCTCAGGTCAAGAAGAACAACGCATGTTGCCGGTGCATGTGCGCCCGGTCGAGCAGCCATTGCCTGAGCGCGAACCTCCCCAGTCGCTCTGCGACCGGCGCACAGCGCGCATAGGCCTGGGCCAGGAGTTCGTAGTGGGTGTCCAGGGCGCCTTCATCACCAGGCAAGCCCGAGGCGAGAGGTGCACCCCCTTCAAGAAGGGGGCACACACCCATGCCCTGCATCTCCAGGATCAGCCTCTGCCGTTCGAGCAGCAGGTGCTGCTGCGCGTGGGCTCGCCGCTGCGGCCCCAGGGCGCGGAAAATCCGTTGGGCTTCCGCGCCGCCGACCACCATCAGGGTGACATCGAGACGAGCAAACAGATGCAGCCACGACTCGATGTCTATTTCTTCAATCAGCGCCGGCTCGTTCGCTTTCATGAATTGTCTCCATGGCCGGGCATGATCTGCCGCGACTCGTTTCTTCTTCTCAGTGCATCAAGGCATCAGGTCGTCGAACGCAACGACGACCTGATCCGGGCTCTACCCTCCGGGATCACGCAAGGTCGTAGCGATCCAGGTTCATCACCTTGGTCCAGGCCGCGACGAAGTCGCGGACGAACTTCGCCTCTGCATCGGCACTTCCATAGACTTCGGCCAAGGCTCGCAGCTGGGAGTGCGAACCGAAGACGAGGTCGGCGCGCGTGCCGGTCCACTTGCGCTGGCCGGTGCTGCGATCGCTTCCTTCGAACACGTCCTGGTCCGCCGATGCCGGCTTCCACTGCACGCCCATGTCGAGCAGGTTCACGAAGAAGTCGTTGCTCAGCGCCTCCGGCCGCTGGGTCCAGACGCCGTCCTGCGACTGGCCGACGTTGGTGTTCAGCACACGCAGGCCGCCCACCAGGACCGTCAGCTCCGGCGCGCTCAGGGTCAGCAGCTGCGCCTTGTCGACCAGCAGGGCCTCGGACGAGACGCTGTACTTGCCCTTCAGGTAGTTGCGGAAGCCATCCGCGACCGGTTCGAGCACGGCAAAAGCGTCCACATCGGTTTGCGCCTGCGAGGCGTCCATGCGGCCTGGCGTGAAGGGCACCGTCACGGCGTGACCCGCTTTCTTCGCCGCCTGTTCCACGCCGGCCGAACCGGCCAGCACGATCAGGTCGGCCAGCGAGATCTTCTTGCCGCCGGACTGCGCGCCGTTGAATTCGCCTTGGATGCCTTCCAGCGTCTTCAACACCTTCGCCAGTTGCTCGGGTTGGTTGACGACCCAGTCCTTCTGCGGTGCGAGACGGATGCGCGCACCGTTCGCCCCGCCGCGCTTGTCGGAGCCGCGGAAGGTGGAGGCCGACGCCCAGGCGGTCGACACCAGCTGCGACACCGACAGGCCCGAAGCGGCGATCTTGGCCTTGAGGGCAGCGACGTCCTTGTCGTCGACCAGCGGGTGATCGACCGCGGGGATGGGGTCTTGCCAGAGCAGTTCTTCCGCCGGGACCTCGGGGCCGAGATAGCGCGCGCGCGGTCCCATGTCGCGATGCGTCAGCTTGAACCAGGCGCGGGCGAACGCGTCGGCGAGCTGGTCCGGGTTCTGGTGGAAGCGCCTGGAGATCTTTTCGTAGGCCGGGTCGAGCCGCAGCGAGAGGTCCGTGGTCAGCATGGTCGGCGCACGACGCTTGGACGGGTCGTGGGCATCCGGAATGATGCCGGCCCCCGCGCCGCCCTTGGCGACCCACTGGTGCGCACCGGCCGGGCTCTTGCTCAGTTCCCATTCGAAGCCGAACAGGTTGTCGAAGAAGAAGTTGCTCCACTGCGTGGGCGTCTGGGTCCACGTGACTTCCAGGCCGCTGGTGATCGCGTCGCCGCCCTTGCCGGTGCCGAAGCTGTTGGCCCAGCCGAGGCCTTGCGCCTCGATGCCGGCGCCTTCCGGCTCCGCGCCTACATTCTTGACATCGCCGGCGCCGTGCGTCTTGCCGAAGGTGTGGCCGCCGGCGATCAGCGCGACCGTCTCTTCGTCATCCATCGCCATGCGGGCGAAGGTCTCGCGGATATCCCTGGCGGCAGCGATCGGGTCCGGATTGCCGTTGGGGCCTTCGGGGTTGACGTAGATCAGGCCCATCTGGACGGCCCCGAGCGGGTTCTCGAGCTCCCGGTCGCCGGTGTAGCGCTTGTCATCGAGCCAGGTCTTCTCGGAGCCCCAGTAGACGTTTTCTTCCGGTTCCCAGACGTCCGCGCGCCCGCCGGCAAAACCGAAGGTCTTGAAGCCCATCGACTCCAGGGCAACGTTGCCCGCGAGGATCATCAGGTCGGCCCAGGAGATCTTCTTGCCGTACTTCTGCTTGATCGGCCACAGCAGCCGCCGCGCCTTGTCGAGGTTGCCGTTGTCCGGCCAGCTGTTGAGCGGCGCGAAGCGCTGCTGTCCCGCACCGGCGCCGCCGCGGCCGTCGGCGGTGCGGTAGGTGCCGGCGCTGTGCCAGGCCATGCGGATGAACAGGGGGCCGTAGTGGCCGAAGTCGGCCGGCCACCAGTCCTGCGAGTCGGTCATCAGCGCCACGAGGTCCTTCTTCACTGCCGCGAGGTCCAGGCTCTTGAATTCCTCGGCGTAGTTGAATTCCGTCCCCATGGGATCGGACAGGGTCGACTGCTGGTGCAGGGCATTCAGCTTCAGCTGATTGGGCCACCAATCCCGGTTCGTCGTGCCGGCGCCGGGGGCGTGATTGAAGGGGCACTTTGCTTCGGTTGACATAGGAGTCTCTGCCTTTTTCGTGGTGGATGAAGGTTAGGTGAGCGACAAGAATATGCAACGGGTATGCAATGAGGAAATTGAATGATCGAAATTCATCAATAGTCACAACCTATGTTTTTCGCACGGCTGCGTCGATCATTCGGCAACGCCTTGCAGCAACTGGTCCAGTTCGGACCAGAGTGGATTGCATTGCCCCTCGCGGAACGCCGCCGCCCTGAAGGTCGGGTGTTCGCCGCGATAGGTTTCCCAGAGCGCGAGATGCCCATCGGCCACGCAGGCCCGCACATTGGCGAGCCGATCGGCGGCCTTGACCACGAGCGCCAGTTCTTCATCGCCGCTCACCTGGCTCAGCGCCGCGTAGGTCTTGGTCTTGCGCTCCTTGCGGTTGGCGCCGGGCGCGTCCGTCAGCAGCGCGACGCATCGGGCCACGAGGTCGCCGAAGCGCGACTGCACGTCGGACACCGTGGCGTCGGTGTCCTCGACCACGTCGTGCAGGTAACCGACGACTTGCGCCTTTTCTCCGTAGGGCTGGAGGAGGGCGACCACTGCATCCAGGTGGTGGGCGTAGGGCCGCGTGCCGTACTTCTGGTCGCCATGCATCTCGATGGCGTAGCTGCGGGCGGCGTCGGGTGTCGATGAGGTCATGGAGGCATCCAGTGGTGGTTCCATTCTGCCCTTGGCCCCGGCGGCCCTGCCTCGTTCACCAAGGAAAACACCTATGGCAACCGCATGGCCGGCTCCCTGTGCATAGATACAGTCAATCTGAAAATACTTGGCCGTATGGTTCGCTCCCCCTTGTGCCGCTGGTGCTCGTGTCGGCGTTCTCCCGGTGGCTGCCGGCGCGCATGGGTTTGTGACAATGAGAAAAGGAGGGATTTCGTGAGCCGAATCACCGATGTGGCCCGGAGGGCCGGCGTATCGACCAGCACCGTGTCGAACGTGTTGAACGGGCGCAGCGAACGCATGGCCCCCGGGACGCTGGCGCGCGTCGAGGCCGCCATCCGCGAACTCAAGTACCGGCCCAACACCTCGGCGCGGCAGCTCAAGACGGGCTACACGCCCCTGATCGGCCTGCTGGTGCCGTCGATGGCCAACCCGATCTACGGCTTCATCGCCCGGGAGATCGAGACGCTGGCGCAGGAACGCTACGGCTTCCGCATCATGATCGGCAACACCTACCGCGATGCGGAAAAGGAAACGCATTTCTTCGAAGACCTGATGGCGCATGGCGTGCGCGGCGTGATCATCATTTCCTCGCTGGTCGACGAGCAGCATGTGGAGGCGGCCGCCGAGCGCGGCCTGGTGGTCGTGAGCTACGACCGCCGGGCCACGCCGGGCCTGCCATCGGGGATCGACCATGTGACGGTCGACAACTTCGAGTCGTCGCGCATCGCCGCCGCACACCTGATCGCGCAGGGGCACCGGCGGCTGGCCTTCGTCACGCCCTCGGGCCGCACGATGAGCCGGAACGAGAAGATCAACGGTTTTCTCGCCGCGGCGAAGAGCGCGGGCCTCGAAGGCAGCGCGCAGGTCATCGAGAGCCTGCCGATCGACGAGTACGGCGATTCGATGATGAGCGAACTGGGCCGCATGCAAGCCAACCTGATGGCGAAGTCGCCCGGTCGCCCGACCGGCGTGATCGGCGTCAACGACCTGCTGGCCTTCGGCCTGATGGCGGGTTTTCGCGATGCCGGACTCTCGGTGCCGCAGGACGTGTCGGTCATCGGGATCGACAACATGTTTCTCTCCACGCTGATGCACCCCGCGATGACCTCGGTGCGCGTGCCCGTGCCCGAGATGGCGCAGGTGATGGTCGAGCGGGTGATGAGCCGGCTGGCAGACGCTTCGCTGCCGGCGCAGGAGTTCGTCTTTGCGCCCACGCTGGTGGCGCGCGATTCGGTGGCGTCGCCGCGCGCCTAGGTTTTCCCTTTCGCAAAGTTCTCTTTTCATGACCACGGTTTTCGTCAGCCATCCGCAGAGCAAGCTTGCCCACTATTTCGGCGAGCGCGCCACTGCCGCCTTGCGGGCCATCGCGCAGGTGCATTTCAACCCCACGGACAACGACCTGTCCTCCGCCGAACTCGCCGGGCTGGCGCAGGGCTGCGACGCGATCGTTTCGTACCGGCAGACGGTGGGCGACGAGGCGCTGTTCGCCGCGCTGCCGGCGCTGAAAGCCTTCGTGCGCTGCGCCATCGACATCCGCAACATCGACGTGGCCTCGGCCAGCCGGCATGGCGTTCTGGTGACGCAGGCGAGCGCGGGGTTCGTCGCGTCGGTGTCGGAGTGGATCGTGGGCGCGATGATCGACCTGGGGCGCCACATCAGCGCGTCGACCGCGCTGTACCACGCGGGCCAGCCGGTCGCTCCGGCGATGGGCCGGGAACTGCGCGGCAGCACGCTGGGCGTGATCGGCTACGGGCAGATCAGCCGCTACCTCTGCGACGTGGCGCTGGCGCTGGGCATGCGCGTCGTGGTGCACGACCCGCATGCCTCGACCGGGCGCCCCGAGTGCGAGCAGGTCGAGTTCGATGCGTTGCTGGCGCGGTCGGACTTCGTGGTCTGCCTCGCGCCCGCCAACGAGGCGACAGAGAGCATGATGAATGCCGCCGCCTTCGCCGCGATGCAGCCGCATGCCTTCTTCATCAATGCCTCGCGCGGCAACCTCGTGGACGAAGACGCGCTGCTGGCCGCGCTCGACGCCGGCACCATCGCCGGCTGCGCGCTCGACGTGGGCCGCGCGCCCGACCAGATGCCTTCGCCGCGCGTGGCTGCGCATCCGCGCGCGATCGCCACGCCGCACATCGGCGGGCTCACGCCGCCCGCTGTGGAGCACCAGGCAATGGAGACGGTGGCCCAGCTGGCCGAGCTCTTCCAGGGGCGGGTGCCGAAGGGGGCGGTCAATGCAGCCGAGGCCTATCGCTGGCAGAAGGCTTTCGGCCAGCGCGGCTGATCTCTCAGTTCATCACACCACTCACCGAGACGCTTCATGGAATCCACCCGCAACACGCGCTATCCCGGCGCCTGCGACGGCCACGTGCACATCTACGAAGACCGCTTTCCGCTGATTCCGCTCTACCGGGCGTGCTTCGCGAGAAAGCGTTCGATCACGGTAGCGAAGTACGGCGGGCATTCCTGCATCGGGTAGTGCCCGCAGTTCGGAACGCGCAGCAGCTCGGCGTGGGGATGCCATGCCAGAAAGCTCGCCTGCATCGCAGCCTCGTCGATGCCCGGATCGTGCTCGGCCACGATCACCAGCCAGGGCGTTGCCAGGCCACGGACCTCGGCGGAGAAATCGGTCCGGGCGAACATCTCCAGATACCCGCGTCTGCACGCCGGTGCGACGGTGGTGCGGCTTTGCTTCAGCTTGGCATCGACCCATCGCTCCGACAACGTGCCGCTGACGTAGCGGATCAGCCGACGCAGATGGTCGTCGTTGTCCGCGGTGCTTGCGAGAAACGCGAACGCGGCATCGTCGACCTGCGAGCCCGCGGCGGATATGGGGCAGACTGCGACAGCGCTCTGGACGCGGGCGGGTGCGTTCGCCGCGAGGCGCTGGGTTGCCATGCCCGTCATCGAATGTCCGAGGACGTGAAAGCGCTGCCAGCCCAGTGCGTCGGCCACGTGCAGGCAGTCGCTCGCGATCTCGTCGACCGTGTACCGCCCGGGGATGTGCCTCGAGCCGCCGTAGCCGCGCAGATCGATGAAGGCGTAGGTGAACGCGCTGCCGTCGAGATAAGGCCGCAGTGCGTCGTAGGTGGTGTGGTCGCCGTTCCAGTCGTGCATGACGAGGACCCGTTCAGGGCCGTGGCCGTGCAGCGTGTGATGGAGGAGGGCGGGTGAGTCTGTGTGGCGCATTGCAGTGGTTCCTTGTTGTTGCGTGAACAAAAAGAAAACGCCCTCGCGGCGGTGGGCCGGGAGGGCGTTGGCGGTGTGTGGATGTCGCGGCGGGCAGGCGGCCTCGACAAAGTGATGCGAGAGTAGCCGATGAGGGCGCGTTGCACAAGCGATGCCGGCCACGGCGGACATTCAATCCCGCCGATGCGACTTCACCCACATGCGCTGGGGTCCTTGGCCCTCGGCTGCCAGCTTGTCCAGAGGATTGCGCAGCTTGCACCGGTCGATCGACAGGCAGCCGCAGCCGATGCAGTCGTCCAGCGTGTCGCGCAGTTTCTTCAGCTGCGCCATGCGTTCGTCCAGGTCGGCCCGCCATGCGGCCGAGAGCCGTGCCCAGTCTTCGCGGCTGGGTGCGGCGGTAGAGGGGAGGGTCGCCAGTGCGGCGCCGATGTCGGCCAGCGAAATGCCTACCCTTTGTGCAACACGTACGAACGCAACACGCCGCAGCGCCTCGCGCGGGTACCGGCGCTGGTTGCCCGCGGTGCGCGAGCTGCCGATCAGCCCCTGCGCTTCGTAGAAGTGCAGCGTGGACACCGACACGCCGCTGCGGCGCGCGACCTCGCCGACGGTGAGGGTGGGAGAAATACCGGCCCGTTGCAGTGCATCGTTCATCAAAAAACCTCTTGACCTCAACTTTACTTGAGGTTTGAGAATGCGTTCCAGCGAGCAGGCCCTGCGCGCATATTCATTGAGGAAACTTCATGTCGAACGCATCTCCCACAAGCCCGTCCACCCCGGTGTTCCGCATCGACAAGTTCGTCGTGCCCACCGACGTGCTGCCGTCTTTCGTCGCGCAGATGCAGCGCGTGCAGCAGACCTTGCGCACGCTGCCGGGCTGCCTGCGCAACCATGTGCTCACGCAGACCGGCGGCCCCGGCGAGTTCAACGTGATCACGCTGGTCGAATGGGCGAGCGAGCAGGCGGTCGCCGCGGCGCAGGTCGTTGTCAAGAAAAAGTTCGCGCAGGAGGGCTTCGATCCGGTCGCATTCGTGCAGCAGAACGGCGTGCGGGCCGACATGGGCTTCTACGGCAGTGTGTGAGCTTTTCTGCAAGGGCGCTCCTGCCGGACAACGGGTGCGCACCGCTTGACGGCGGACGCTCTTCGATTCGATACTGAACCCCTTGGTTCATCATTTCGTTGGCAAGCACCCGATTGAAGGAGACCCCATGCAAAGGATCACCCCCTGCCTCTGGTTCGACGGCAACGGCGAGGACGTGTTGAATTTCTACACCGGCATCTTCCCGAACTCCCGCGTGGTCGACCGGCTGAACTGGCCCGCCAACGGTCCGGGCCCGAAAGGCGGCCTGCTGACCGCGACCTTCCAGCTCGACGGCCAGGAATTCATGGTGCTCAACGGCGGCCCCCAGTACAAGTACACCCCGGCTCTCTCGCTGTACGTGCCATGCGAGACGCAGGCCGAGGTCGACCACTACTGGGACAAGCTGCTCGAAGGCGGCGGCCAGCCCGTGAAGTGCGGCTGGCTCACCGACCGCTTCGGCGTCTCGTGGCAGGTTGCGCCCACGGCCATGATCCGCATGTTCCAGGACAAGGACCCCGAGAAGGCCGGCCGCGCGATGCGCGCCATGATGGAGATGGTCAAGCTCGACCTCGCGGCGGTGCAGCGGGCCTACGACGGCCGCTGACCCCCGCGCGGATCAGACCAGCCGGTGGATGGCCTTCTTGCGCCACACCAGCTGGTAGTACGCGGTCTGCAGCAGCAGCATGGCCCCGAAGGTCACGGGGTAGGCGATCCAGATGCCGTCGAGCCCGATGCGGTGGCTCATGACCCAGGCCACCGGCACTTCGATGCCCATGATGCAGACGATGGAGATCAGCGTGGGCACCAGCACCGAGCCGCTGGCCCGCATGATCCCCGAGATGGCCGCGGCCATGCCGAAGATCACTAGGCTCCACAGCATGATGTGCAGCAGCGTCTGCGCGATTTCGATCACCGGTGCGCTGGTGATGAAGAAGCCCATGAGGGGGCGCGAGAACAGGTAGCCCAGCAGCACGAGGCCGCCGGTCAGCACGAGGTTCATCATGAGTGCCGTCTGCGCGATCGCACCGAGCCGGTTGGCGCGGCCGGCGCCGATGGCCTGTGCGCCGAGGATCGAGGCGGTGATGGCGATCGAGATCGCCGGGAACTGCACGTACGCCACCACCTGGTTCACCGCGCCGTAGGCCGCCGTGGCGTTCGAGCCGTAGCTGTTGACCATCGAGAGCAGCACCACTTCGGCCAGTGCCACCACGATCATCTGCACGCCTGTCGGCACGCCGATCTTGAGCACGGCCTTCAGCAGGTGAGGCTGGATGCGCAGGCTGCGCATGAACGCTGCGTCCGGCGCCAGCGGGCTTTTGCGCCGGCGCAGCCGGAAGCCGAGCCAGGTGGTCGCCACCGCGAAGGACAGCACCGAGGCCCATGCGCCGCTCGCCACGCCGAGTTGGGGCAGGCCGCCCCAGCCGCGGATGAGCGCCGGCGTGACCACCAGCCCGATCAAGGTCGAGATCACCAGCGTGAGCAGCGGCGTGACGGTGTCGCCCACGCCGCGGAGCATGGCCGTGGCGAGCAGGAACATGAACACGCCCGGCATCGCGATCAGCATGATGCGGGCATAGCGCGTGGAGTCGGCCAGCACGTCGGGCGGCGTGCCGAGTGCGGCCAGCATCGGCGTGGTGAAGGCGCCGCCGAACACGGCAATCACCAGCCCCATCAGCAGGCCCACGGAGAGCGTGGTGCCGGCCACCGCCTTGACCTTGGCGACATCGCGCGCGCCCCAGGCCTGGCCGATCAGGACCGAGGCGCCGGCGCCCAGGCCGATGATGAAGGCGATGAAGAAGAACATCACCGGGAAGAAGCTCGACACGGCCGCGAGCGCACCGACGCCGAGCATCTGTCCCACGTAGACGTTGTTGAGCGTGCCGGAAAGCGACTGCAGGATGTTGCTGAGCAACATCGGCGCGAGGAAGAAGAGAAAGACCTTCCACAGCGGACGCGGCGCGTCGACGGGCGCCACTGGCGCGCCCTGCAGGCCGCTCTGGCCGGTGGCTGCGCTCTCGGGGGTTGCTCTCATGCAGCGGTGCTCCAGCCGGCGGCGGACAATTTCTGAAGGTGGGTGCGCAGGTCCGCAGGCCAGGCGTCGATCAATGCCTCGAAGCGGTTCCGCTCGCCGGCGAACAGCGCGCGAGTGGCCTCCTCGAAGCCGGGCAGGGCGCCGGCGATCGCGGTCATGAAGCGGTAGGTGGCTTCGCGCGACGCGCGCACGGCGTCGCGGTCGGCGTTGACGCGGCTCGCTTCCTGCACCAGCCGCCGCAACGCGACCGAGGCGCCACCGGGCTGGCGGTTGAGCCAGTCCCAATGGCGCGGCAGCAGGGTGACTTCGCGTGCGACCACGCCGAGTCTCGGGCGGCCCACGCCGCGCGGAGTTTCTTCATGGGTCTCGGCGCTGGCCGCATGCGTCACGACGCCGGCCCGGTTGTGCACGTCGAAGTCGAGCAGTTCACCGGTCTGTTCGTCGAACACGAGGTAGGGCGTGTCGTCCTTGCGCTCGCGCAATTGTGCGAGCACTTCGGCGGTGCTTCCCTGGGCGATGCGCTTGAATGCGGCGAAAACAATCAGGTTGATGGGTGGCGTGTCGGATGGCATGTCGGATTTCTTTGTTCTTCCGGGTCCGGTCGAAACGAGGTGCGTAATCTACCCGTTGAACGGTTCAGGCGTGCGGTGTGTCGTCGTGGCAAAGCGCAAGGAGCGCGGCGTTGATTTGCGGCAGGCTTTCCGGGGCCAGCGATTTCACCGCATCGGCGCAGATTGCTTCGGCGGTCATGACTGCAGCTTGCATCATTTTTCTGCCGCCGGGGCGAATGGTTGCATGGCGGCGGCTGTCCTCATTCGCGCCGGCCGTGCGCTCGGCCAGTCCCGTTTTTTCGAGCAGGACCATTTTGCGAATCAACGCCGAGATCGGCAACCCCAGGGATCGCGCAAGGTCGGCCATCGCCATGCGGCCGCCTTCGGCGCACAGGAGCAGATGGAGCAGCGTGAAGTCTTCGTAGTTCAGGCCGTGGAAGGCGCCCAGGTCCTCGTGGAGCTTCAGGTTCAGGCTGGCATGGGCACGGCCGATGTTGAGGCACAGGCCCAGTGGATCGACGCTCATGGCGTGTCGTAGCCCTGGTCGCCGTGGCACTGGAGCTCCTCGCGCCAGAGCGCGAGGAGTTTCTCGAGTTCCGCGGTGCGGTCGAAGGCGGGGTCGTCGCGCTCCTTGACCCGGTCGATCACCTCGAAGCTGAAGTGCGCCGCACCGTGCGCGGCCCAGTCGCGCACCAGCGCCTTGTTGCGGTGCGAGCGCAGGCCGAGTTCGAAGCGGGCGCGGTTCATCGCGCCTTCGACGTCGAGACTGCCCGCCACGTAGACGCGGCCGCTCAGCGTGTTGCGGATGATGAAGACGCCCGCGGGGCGCACCGTTTCCTTGTATTTCCTGACGAGGGCGCGCCTCGTCTCTTGTGGCATGTTCATGCTGCATATATTACCCGGGTGAAATTAAAAGAACAATACACCCGGGTAAAAATAAGCGATCAGCTTTCACGCAATCGCCGCCATCCCCGCGCGAGCCGGCGATTGAGGGCCCGGACCACGCGCCATGGCCGGCTCTGGCGAACGAGGTTCAGCACGTGGTCCTTCCAGGCTTTCCAGCGCGGATACCAGCGCGCGAACCATGGAATGCGCATCAGCGGACCTTCGACCAGCTGGAAGATGCGCGCCACGACGGCCGTGCCCGCCAGCTTGGCGAGCACGAGCACGGTCACCCCGCTGGCGGCATGGCCGTGGCTGAAGAGAAAGAGGGCCAGCACCTTGACCGGCAACAGCAGCAGCACCGGCACGAAGAACGCCAGCAGCGCGCCCCAGGGTGGCAGCCTGCGCAGGCGGTCTTCAAGGCGCGCCCAGAAGGGAAGGCGAGAGAGCCGCGCGACGAGTGCGGCGAGTGGTACCCATCCCCATTCCTCGAAGAGCAGGAAGGGAACGATGAGGACCGTGGCGGCTGCGCGGAGCAGGGCGCGCAGAGCGCGCACGAGGGGTGTCATGCGCGAAGGGTACGGCATCGCGCGGGCGGATGGCCCGAGCTACTTCCGGGCTGGGCGGAAGAACAGGGACTCGTTGCGACCCAGCGCCGGCGCGAACTCCGAGGCTATGACGAAAGTTATGTGCAAAGCACCCGGAGACTCGGCCCAAAGTTGCTCTCCGGACGGTGGACTTGTCGTTTTTACCTCTTTAGTACACATTTACCCCTCTTGCAACAAGGTGAAACTAAAGTAATCAAAAAGGTAGCAGAATCACAACTGAGTAGAAATGAATTAACTTTTGCTCACGAACGGTCGGCGTTTATTTGTCACAAGGGGATCGAAGTGGAAAACGAACTCGATGTTTCATTGACAGATGGTGATGGAAGTGCTAGGCGATATGCCAATCCTGGCCAGTTCGGCGGACTGCTCGCTGCGTCTGCCGACACGCTTCCGTGGCCCGACTTTCTGACCGGGCAACAGACCAAACCGGTGCGGGTCTTGCTGGTGGATGACGATCCCTTCGTCAGACGCGTCATTGCCCAGGAATTGCTGAGCGATCTGCGCATCCAGCTCGAAGGGCAGGCCGGAACCCTGCGCGAGGGCCGGCGTCTTCTGATGCAGCATGAATTCGATGTGCTCATGGTCGATATCCGCCTCGGCGACGGCAGCGGCTTCGAGCTGATCGACGAGGCCAAGAAGCACCGCAGCGCAGCCGAGATCATCGTCATCTCGGCGCTGGAGGACGAACCCCAGGTGCTGCATGCGTTCGAACTCGGCGCCTCCGGATACCTCGTGAAGAACGCATGGTTCCAGAGCTATGCGCAGGCTGTGCTGCAGGTGGTGAACGGCGGCGCCGCCATCACCCCCCGGCTCGCGCGCAGGCTGCTCGTGCACCTTGACCACCAGCGCGCCAACCCGAGCCCGGTCCGCCCGCCGGACAGCAGGGCCACACTGTCCACGCGGGAGCGCGAAGTGTTGCGACTTGTTGCCACCGGGTATGTTACCGAAGAGATCGCGGTGCAGCTCACGATCAGCGCGCAGACCGTCAATGCCCATGTGAAGAACATCTACCGCAAGCTGCACGCCCACACCCGCGCGCAGGCCGTGAGCTTCGCCTCGCACCGCGGACTGCTCTGACGGCACCGCCACGATGCGCAGATCGCGGAACTGCTCATGTCGTCGCCGGTACTTCATCTACCGCACTATCTGGAAGATCAGTTCGTGTGGCTCTCGATCGCCTCGTGGTGTGCGCTGCTGATCTGGCTGTGGCCCCGCGCGACGCGCCAGCGGATGCTGATGTGGATCGCGCTGGCCTGTGCGCTGCACCTGACCCCGCTGACGGGGCAGTTGCTCAGGGCGACAACGGCAGTCACCGCGCTGGGCCGCGAAATACCGGTCGCCTTCTGGGCGCTGCAGGGCATCAACGTTCTGGTGTTCTTCATGATCGTCGGCATCTGGTACGTGTCGCGCCGCCGCGTCGCGCGCTATCGGCAGGTGCAGGCAGTGCTGGCCGAGCGGCATCGCATCGCCTGCGATCTGCACGACGGCGTGGGTTCCCGGCTGGTGGCGCTGCTGGCCAGCAATGACTCGCGCTCGAGCGAATCGCGCGCACTCTCGATGGCCCTTCAGGCCTGCCTGCTGGAACTCCAGATGACGGTGGACTCCCTGGACGACCAGGCCTCCGCCACGATCGTCGAGAGGCTGGGCCACCTGCGCTACCGTTTGCAGCCGGCCTTCGACAGGCTCGGCATCCGCCTCGTGTGGAATGTGCGCGACGTGGCGCTCGCGCATCCCATGTCCCCCGATTCCGCGATGCAGGTCTGCAGGATCGCGCAGGAGGCCTTGTCCAACGTGATGCGTCATTCGCAAGCCAGCCGGGTGGAGGTTCGTTTCGGACCGCAGGAGGGTTCGCGCGGGTTGGTGCTCGAAGTGCAGGACAACGGCCGCGGACTCGGTCTTGGCCCCGACGCATCGGGAGGCACGCTGCCCGATCACCTCGGCAAGGGGCTTCGCAGCATGCGCGCACGTGCGAACGCATTGCACGGCGAACTGGCCGTCGAGGATGCCGTTCCCCACGGGCTGTGCATCCGCCTCGTGCTGTCCGGCGAGGCGCTGGCACAGACCGCTGCCGAACCCGAAGCCACGGGGACCCTGTAACAGGCCCGGCAGGGCTGGCAGCCGGGGCCCGTCGGCGCCTATGGCAAACTTCCGCGCTTTGCCAGGGATGCGCTCAAGACATGCAGAAAATCATTCGCCAGCTCGCCACTGAAATCAAGGTCGGCGAGCACCAGGTGAAGGCCGCCGTCGAACTGCTCGACGAAGGGGCCACGGTTCCATTCATCGCCCGCTACCGCAAGGAAGTGACCGGCGGGCTCGACGACATCCAGCTGCGCGAACTGGAAGCACGCCTTTCGTACCTGCGCGAACTCGAGGACCGCCGCGTGGCGGTGCTCAAGAGCATCGACGAGCAGGGCAAGCTCACCCCGCAGCTGCGCGCCGCGATCGAATTCGCGCCGACCAAGCAGGAGCTCGAAGACCTGTACCTGCCGTTCAAGCAGAAGCGCCGCACCAAGGGCCAGATCGCCCGCGAATTCGGCATCGAGCCGCTGGCCGACAAGCTGCTGGCCGACCCCACGCTCGACCCGGCGGCGGAAGCCAAGGCCTTCCTGCAGCCCGCCACCACGCTGGACGACGGCAAGCCGGGCCCCGATTTCTCCACCGTGCCGCTCGTGCTCGACGGCGTGCGCGACATCCTCTCCGAGCGCTGGGCCGAAGACGCGGTGCTGGTGCAGCGCCTGCGCGAATGGCTCTGGGCCGAAGGCCTGCTCAAGTCCAGCCTGATGGCCGGCAAGGACGAGAACAACGCCGACATCGCCAAGTTCCGCGACTACTTCGCGTACGACGAGCCCATCGGCCGCGTGCCTTCGCACCGCGCGCTGGCCGTGTTTCGCGGCCGCGCGCTGGACATCCTCGACGCCAAGCTGGTGCTCCCGGTGGAGCCCGAGCCGGGCAAGCCCAGCATCGCCGAAGGCAAGATCGCGCTGCACCTGGGCTGGAGCCATGCCGGCCGGCCGGCCGACGACCTGCTGCGCAAGTGCGTGGCCTGGACCTGGCGTGTGAAGCTCGCACTCTCCACCGAGCGCGACCTGTTCACCCGCCTGCGCGAAGACGCCGAGAAGGTGGCGATCAAGGTGTTTGCCGACAACCTGCGCGACCTGCTGCTGGCCGCACCCGCCGGCCCGCGTGTCGTGATGGGGCTCGACCCGGGCATCCGCACCGGCGTGAAGGTGGCCGTGGTCGATTCCACCGGCAAGCTGGTCGAAACCGCCACCGTGTTCCCGCACGAGCCGCGCAAGGACTGGGAAGGCTCGCTGCACACCCTCGGCAAGCTCTGCGCCAAGCACGGCGTGAACCTCATTGCCATCGGCAACGGCACCGCCAGCCGCGAGACCGACAAGCTCGCCGCCGACCTCATCAAGCTGCTGGCCAAGATGGCCGCACAGGCCGGCGCACCCGAGATCAAGGTCGACAAGGTGGTGGTCAGCGAGGCCGGTGCTTCCGTCTATTCCGCGAGCGAGTTCGCCTCGCAGGAAATGCCCGACGTGGACGTGAGCCTGCGCGGTGCCGCCAGCATTGCGCGGCGCCTGCAGGACCCGCTGGCCGAGCTCGTGAAGATCGACCCCAAGAGCATCGGCGTGGGCCAGTACCAGCACGACGTGAACCAGAGCGAACTCGCGCGCACCCTGCAGGCCGTGGTCGAGGACTGCGTGAACTCGGTGGGCGTGGACCTGAACACCGCGAGCGTGCCGCTGCTGAGCCGCGTCTCGGGCCTGTCGGCCAGCGTGGCGAAGGCGGTGGTGCGCTGGCGCGAATCGAACGGCGCGTTTTCCACCCGCAAGCAGTTGCTCGACGTGACCGGCTTCGGCCCCAAGGCCTTCGAGCAGAGCGCGGGCTTCCTGCGCATCCGCGGCGGCGCCGACCCGCTCGACATCACCGGCGTGCACCCCGAAACCTATCCGCTGGTCGAACAGATCATCGTCAAGACCGGCAAGCCGATTGCCGAGCTGATGGGCCGCGCCGAGATGCTCAAGACCCTGAAACCCGAGCTTTTCGCCAACGAGAAGTTCGGCGTCATCACGGTGAAGGACATCCTGGGCGAACTCGAGAAGCCCGGCCGCGACCCGCGCCCCGACTTCAAGGTGGCGCGCTTCAACGACGGGGTGGACGACATCAAGGACCTGGTCGAGGGCATGGTGCTCGAAGGCACGGTGAGCAACGTGGCCCAGTTCGGCGCCTTCGTCGACCTCGGCGTGCACCAGGACGGCCTGGTGCATGTGAGCCAGCTGAGCCACAAGTTCGTCAACGATGCCCGCGAAGTCGTCAAGACCGGCGACATCGTCAAGGTCAAGGTGATGGAAGTGGACGTCGCGCGCAAGCGCATCGGCCTGTCGATGAAGCTGGACGCAGCGCCCGCGCGCCGCGACGGGCCGCGCGACAACCGATTCGAAGGTGCCGGTCGTGGCAATCAGCAACAGCCGCGACGCGACAACTCGCCGCAGCCTGCGGGCCAGATGGCCAGTGCTTTCGCCAAGCTGCAGGGGTTGCGCAAGTAGGCCGCAACGCCAAAGGAGAGACCGATGCCGCAAGAGGATTCGTCTGCCGCGCCAACGCCCACCTGGGCCGCGCTGCTGTTCATCGGGCTCGGTGCCGGATTCCTCATTGCCGTGTTGATGAGCGGCTGGACGCAATGGCAGTTCGTGCAGCGCGCGGCGGCTGGGGGCGGCAGCGTGGTCAAGCTCAATGCCGGCGGTTCTCACCCGCAAATACGCTTCACGACCCGGACTGGCGAGGTGCTGGAGTATCCCCAGGGCGGCATGATCTTCGGCTACAAAGCGGGCGAAGCGGTGACGGTGCTGTACGACCCGGGCAATCCGCGCGACGCCGTCGTCGACAACTTCGGCGCGATCTGGAGTACGCCGGGGTTCCTGCTGCTTCTCGGGCTGGGCTTCGTCATCGGCGGCACGTCCTCGCTGCGGCGACGCAGCGACAGGAAATGAACGCTGTTTCCGAGCTCCGCAGACCTCGCCCTCATATGAAGGCCCTGCGCATCTACGCCGGCCCCGCGGCCCGCAAGCACATCGAGCAGCACGGCCTGCGCCCGCAGGACGTGCGCACCATCCCCGGTGCGGCGGGCGGGCCCAAGGGCCTGATCCTCGGGCCGCTCGACCGCTTCATCTTCGGCCGCTGGCTCACGCGGTCGAGCCAGCCGGTGCATCTGGTGGGCGCATCGATCGGCGCGTGGCGGCTCTCGACGGCCTGCCTGTCCGACCCGGAGGCGGCTTTCCAGCGCTTCGAGCACGACTACGTGCGCCAGCAGTTCGAAGTGCCGACGGGGCAGAAGCGGCTCAGTCCGCGCCAGCTCAGCGAACGCTTCGCCGAAAGCCTGGTCGACTTCTATGGCGGACGCATCGGCGAGGTGCTGAACCATCCGCGCTATCGCCTGCACGTGGTGACCTCGCGCGGCCGCCACATCCTCGGGCGCGAGGGCAGGGCGCGCACGCCCTTCGGCTACCTTGGCGCCTTCGCCTCCAACAGCGTCTACCGCAAGAGCCTGGGCGCCTGGCTCGAACGCTGCGTATTCTCCACGCCGGGCGCGGCGCTGCCTTTCGGCACGCAGGATTTCCGCACGCGCCAGCATGCGTTGAGCGAAGCCAACTTCAACATGGTGCTGCAGGCCTCGTGTTCGATTCCTTTCCTGCTCGCCGCGGTGCACGACATCCCGGGCGCGCCGCGCGGTGCTTATTGGGATGGCGGCATCACCGACTACCACCTGCACCTCGACTACCAGCCGGCCGACGAGGGCATCGTGCTGTATCCGCACTTCCAACGCGCGGTGGTGCCGGGCTGGCTCGACAAGGGCCTGCGCTGGCGCCACAAGTCCACGGGTTTCCTCGACCGCATGGTGGTGCTCGCGCCCGATCCCGAGTGGGTGAAATCGCTGCCCAACGGCAAGCTGCCGGACCGCAAGGACTTCATCCATTTCCAGAACGACACGCAGGCCCGCATCATGGCCTGGGGCAAGGCCACGCGCGAGGCGCGGCGGCTCTGCGACGAGTTCGAGGACTGGCTCGCCAACGGACGCACGCCCGAAGTGCTTGCGCTTTGAGCGGACGAGGGCGCGTGCCGCCGGGCAAACCCTGACGGCCGCGGCATGTGGCGCTTCGAGAATGGCCCGATCCATCCAGAAGCAACAAAGGGCCCCGCCACCATGCCTCTCGCCACGCTGACACGCCGCCGATTCACGCTCGCCGCCGCTGCAACAAGCCTTGCCGTTCCGTCCTTCGCCCAAAGCGCCTGGCCCAGCAAGCCGATCCGCATCGTCGTGCCCTACACGCCGGGCGGCTTCACCGACCAGATGGCGCGGCTCGTGCAGGTCGGCCTGCAAGCGCGGCTCGGCCAGCCGGTGCTGGTCGACAACAAGCCCGGCGCCAACAGCCTGATCGGCGTCGACGCCATCGCCAAGGCAGCGCCCGACGGCACGACCTTCGGCGTCGTCATCGCCGCCTATGCGGCCAACACCACGCTGTACCCCAAGCTGCCCTACGACCCGCAAAAGGACCTCACGGGCGTTTCGCTGATGGGCATCTCGCCCCTGCTGGCCGCGGTGAACATCAATGCGCCGTTCAAGACCGCGCGCGAGCTCATCGATTACGCCCGCGCGAACCCCGGCAAGGTGAGCTTCGGCTCCTCGGGCAACGGCTCGGCCGCGCACCTGACGACCGAGCTGTGGAAGTCGCTGACGCAGACCTACATGATCCACATTCCGTACCGCGGCGCGGTGCCTGCGCTGACCGACCTGATGGGCGGGCAGATCCAGCTGTTCTTCGATGCGCCCACCGGCCTCATCAACCAGGCCAAGGCGGGCAAGGTGCGGCTGATCGGCGTGGCGGGCGACAAGCGCCTGCAGGCCGCGCCCGAGGTGCCCACCTTCATCGAGCAGGGTTTTGCAGGCTTCACCGGCAGCACCTGGGCCGGCATGCTGGCACCGGCCGGCACACCGCGCGACGTCGTCAAGCGCATGTCCGAAGAGGTGGCGCGCATCATCAAGAGCGACGAGACGCGTGCCAAGCTCGATGCCATGGGCACCATTCCAGTGGGCAGCACGCCCGAGGAGTTCGACGCCTTCATCACCACGGAGACCGCCAAGTGGGGCAAGGTCATCCGGACCGCAGGCGTCAAGGCGGAATAGAAAGCCCCATCGTCAGGCCGCCAGCACCAGCACCTTGAACTGGCTGGGCACGATGCGCATGCCCAGGATGTTGTTGCGGTTCTGTACCGACAGGCTGGTCATGCGCGTGCAGGGCGAGCCCTTGAGCAGCACGGTGAACGCACCCGTGATGTGTCGCGACGGCCCCATCACGGTTTGCGACACCACGCCCATCAGCACGCCCGCGTTGTCGCCATTGGTGATGGGCGTGGTGGTCGCAAGGTTGTGGGCCGGCGTGCCGCCGTAGAGGATGTTCCAGGCGTTGGGAATGGCGGTCGGCCCCAGCGCGAAGTTGGGGTAGGGGACGGGGATGGCCGGCGGTGTCTTGCAGACATCGGGAAAGGCGAGGTCCATGCCCATCATCTGGGAGTTGGCAAACATGCAAAGGCTCCTTCAATCAACCCATGTGGATCTGTTCGGCATCGACCTTGACCAGCTCCTTGCTGGTGACCAGGGTGTTCTTCGCGTGCAGCCGCAGCGTCCGCGAAGCCTGGATGTCGATCTGCCCAGCGCGCACCTGCTCGATCTCTTCGGTGATGCGAAAGCTCGAACGCGTGAGCAGATGGAGCCGGTCCAGCACGACCTCGCAGGCATGCCCCACGAAGCGCGAGACCAGCACGCTGAAGCGGACCTCCGCGCCTTGGTAGTCCAGCTCCGAGACGCTGCACTGGCCGCGCTCGGCCGTGAGCTTCCATTGCGGCGCGCGGGTGGCGACGGCCGTGTCCGATTGCAGATCGAGCGTGCCAGCGCTGTGGATGGCGATGCCGCCGCGCTTCGATTGCAGGCGCAGGTCGCCATCGACCGCGAGGGTCGCGCTGCGCCTGTCGGCCTGGACCACGACGGCGATGACGTAGAGCGCATCGTCGTGCGGGCCCGCAACCATGACCGTGTCGCCCGGCGCGGGCAGCAGCAGGCAGCTGGCCGCGCGCTGGCAGCGCAGTGTGCGGTGCCCGTCCACGAGCGTCACGTCGCAGAAGTCATCGTCGGCATTGCAGGCGACGACCGTGGCCATCGAGATGCCTCCGAGCGGCGTGCCCGGCTGCGGCTTCGCGGGCGACGTCTTGCGCAGCAGCGGCGCGAGCTCGCTTTCGGACGAGGAGGGCAGAGGGGCGGAGGAAGAGGATGAGGAAATGGGGCGGGCGGCCATCGTCATGCGGTGTCCTTTGCATCAGGTGGGGGATAGTCGCCAAGGCGCATGAGGCCTTGCGCATCCCGGTCGAGCCGAACGGCGCGCGTCGAGCGCTGCCAGGCCACGCGCTCGGCTTCGAACAGGTCGGGGTCGACGTCCAGCACGCCGATGCGGTCGCTCCAGCGGCTGTCGCCCTGGTGGGCGCGGTGCAGTTGGGTGCGATGGAACAGGGCTTTCTCGAAGTTGGCGGCACGCAGGTCCGCGTACGAGAAGTCGGCGTAGGTCAGGCGGCTTCGCGCGAACGAGGTGCGCTCGCAGCGCGCGCGGTGAAAGACGCATTGCTCGAGGCCGGCATCGGAAAAGTCGGCGTCGCTGAGCAGCGCATCGATCCACAGCGACTGGTCGAACACGCCGCTGCGGCAGTCTGCGTTGCGCATGTTGGCCTGCGGAAACAGCGATTGCGGCGCATGCACGCGCTGCATGCGCACGCCGTCGAGCGCCGCGCCCTTGAAGTTGCACTGCACGAGCCGTGCATCGTCGAACACGCAGTTCGACAGGCGCGCGTCCACGAACTGGCAGAGCATGAACGACTGGCCGGCGAACGACTGGCCGCGCAGGTCGGCCTCGGAGAAGATGGCGTTGTGAAAGGTGGCGCCCCGGAAACCCGCCTCGCGCAGGTCCGAGCGGAAGAACACGGCGATGGTGAGCTCGGCATCGGCGAAATCCGCATTGCCGAGGCGGCTTTCATTGAAGATCGCCTTCGTGAGTTTCGCGCCCTTGAAGCTGGCGCCCTGGAACTCGCAGTCCTCGAAGGCCGTTTCCGTCAGCTCGGCGGCCTCGCCGTGCAAGCCTTGCAGGTCGGACTCAGCCACGACGGTGCCGGCCCAGCGGCTCGAAGATGCCTGCACGTCGCGCAGGCTGCAGCGCAGGAACGAGGCGCTGTCCAGATAGGCGCCGGCCAGCGCCGCGCCATCGAAGCGGCAGCGATCGAACACCGAATCGTTCAGGCGCGCACGCTCCAGCGCAGCCTGGGTGAAGCTGCATTCGCTGAACAGTCCGCCGGACAGGTCGAGGTCGGTCAACTGCATTCCCTTGAAGTCTTCCCCCTGCAATTGCACGCCGTCGCGGACCTTGGAAGCCAGTTCTTGCGGGCTCATTCGACGGCTGTCGCGCGCGAAGCCGGCACGGTCTTGGTCTGCTCGAGGTAGGCGCCGTGCGTCTCGGTGATGTCGTCGATCAGGATCTGCGACATGTCGGTGCGAAAGAGGTTGGTCTCGCGCAGGTCGGCCGACAGCAGCCGGGCCTTGTTGAAATTGGCGGTCATGAGGTTCGCGGCGCGCAGCGAGGCCCGGTTCAGGTTGCTGCGGATGAAGAGGCTCTCGGGCGCCTGCACCGCGCTCAGGTCGGCGGCTGTCAGGTTGGCGGAAGAGAAATCGCAGGTGTCGAGCGTCGCGCGGGTGAACCGCACGCCCTCCATCGGAATGTCGCGCAGGCTGCACTGCACCAGCGTGGCCTCTTCGAAGTTCGCGCCGCGCAGGCTGCTGTTGCCCACGAAGCAGGTGGTGCGCAGCAGGGCGCGCTGGAAGCCGATCCGGTCGTCGCCGTTGGTGTGGGTCCACATGCAGGCTTCGAGTTCGGCGTCCGAGAAATCGAGCCCGGCGACGCGGCAGGCCATGAAGCCCGCCTTCAGGAGCCGTGCCTTGCGGAAGCTGCAGTCTTCGATGACGGTGTCGGACAGGAAACCGATGTAGGCGGCATCGAGCCCGTCGAAGCTGCAGCGCAGCAGCTGCGCTCCGATCAGGTGCAGCCGGTCCATGCGGGCAGACGAGAAGTCGCACTGCACGAACTTCAGCTTCTCGAACGTCGCGCCGTCGAACAAGGCGTGCGAGAAGTCGACCTGTTCGCAGTCGATGCCCGCGAGGTTGGTGTCGCGAAACAGCGCGCGCTGAAAGTTCGCCCCGGACAACCGGGCGCGCACCAGCACGGCCTGGCTGAAATCGGCCCCTTCGCACTGGGCATGGCGAAGGTCGGCGCCTTCGAGCAGGGCGCGCCGGAAGCAGGCGCCGCGCAGGTCCAGCCCGGACAGGTCGGCGGCGGTCAGGTCCATGTCGGTGAAATCGCGGCTTCCGGCGAGGATCACGTCGACCTGCGCACGCAGCGTGGCGGCGCGGTCCGCGGACAAAGGATCGACGGGGGCCTGGTGCTGGGCGGAGCCGCGGTAGAGCGCGAGCAGGCCGCGCTCGCCGGCCGCGGTCATCTTGCGCATCGCATCGACCTGGCTCGCAGGCAAGGGCGCGGTGCCGGTCGCCGCGGAGATGCCTTCGAATCCGCGCAGGATGGCCGCGCTGTCGACGCTGGGCGGCCCCTTGAGCTGTGTGCGGTCGTGCTCGCGCACCAGCTTGCCGGTGTCGAAGCCGACCTTCATCGACTCCTTGGCATTGGCGTCGGCCTCGCGCTGGAGACGCTCGCGCTCGACGGCGCCCTGCGCGCGCTGGTCACGGGCATGGCGATCGGCCTGGTCCACGAAATCGGGCAGCTCGCGCAGGCTCGGCATTCGGGTGAACGGCTCGGGAAGCCGGCGGTCGTTGAAATGCCGCGCCTTGTGTCCCGCCGCAATGGCCTTCTGCTTCAGCTCCTCGCGGGCCTGCCTGCCGCGCTCGCGCATGTTGCGCACCAGCGCCGTTTCGGCCGTGCCGACCTGGTCGAGCCACGGGCCGATGGCTTCTTCCGGCAGGAGTTCGTCGTCGCGAAACATGTAGAGCGCGCCTTTCTCCGGATCGCAGCGCTGCCGCAGCACGGTGGCGTAGTGCGCGAGGCCGCGCGGCGCATCGATCGTTTCGATGGCCGGCATCACATGGGAGACGTCGGAGGCGTCGTCCTCCTCGATGCGCGCCTCGCCGTGAAAGACGAGCACGACGCGGTCGAGGTGCGGAAAGAACCAGGCGGTGGTGAGGCGCTGCGCGATCTCTTCGATCTCCGTGGGCGAGCGGTGCCGAACCACCACCGCGAGGGCGCGCCAGTTCGGCAGATGGCCTTGCTGGATGGGCTGCTCGGGGTGCATGTTCCAGACGCCGTAGGCAGTGCCCGGCGGAATCTCGATCGCGTCCTGGAAGCGCTGGTCGGCGGGCGCGGCGTTGAACAGCTGCCAGTCCATGTCCTTGGCGAAACCGGGGAAGAGATGAGCACGCCAATGCGCGTCGTACTGCCTGCCCATGAGCCGCAAGCGCCGCGGCGAGGCGATGTCGATGGGTCCGAAGCCGGCAGGCACCGGCGTGTCGCCCGGGTGATGCAGGCGCTGGGCCGGGTCCTCGATGTTGGGCACGCGCTGCACCTCCTGGCCGTTGACGACGTCCAGTCCGTGGCCCCGGCCCAGCGGGTTGTCGGCGAAGCCCGGGCCGCCGTAGGCACGCGTCCAGTCGATGCGCATCGCCTCGAAAGGTTGGGGCGGGGTGGGGCGGCCGCCCACCCAGAAACGGTCGCCGAACACGGCCAGGTCCTTCGACACCCCGCCGAGCTGCAACCGGGCGGCGCAGCGCGTCTTCTCTTCCTGGTGGGTCGTGTAGGCAAAACCCGTGGCGAGCATTTCGGCGCGGGCCTTGGGAATGCCGAGGTCGATGGCCGTGGTCGGCCCCAGCTCTTCGGACAGCGTCTTCCAGAACTCGGGCTCCGGCGTCAGCACCGGCTTGCCGCTCATCGACAGCATGCACAGGGTGGTGACGGCGAGGCGCTGCTCGCCCTGGCGGAGGAACGGACGGGTGATCACGCTCAGCCGCAGCGGCTTGACGGTCTTCATGGCTGGCGCATCCGCGGCGCCCGGCCTTCAGCGCACACGGGGAATCTCCAGCGGCGTGCGTTCCCGGTCGATGGCCACCGCCGCGGGATTGCCGACGTCATAGCGCAGGTGGATCGCCTTGCGCGGTTGAAGGAACTGCGGCACCAGCGCGTCCTCGACGAAGGTGTGGATCGACGTGGCGTGCACCGTGCCGGCGTTGTCGGTGTAGTCCACGTCGAACACCAGGGCGCAGACGGTCTGCCCGGCGGAGCCGCCGCGCGTCATGTTGCCGGGGTGCATGCGGACATTGCGGATGACGCCCTCGACAGGCCGGCCCGCCTGCGCGAGGGACTGCCACAGTTTCCCCTCGGCCGAATAGCGCCGGTTCTCGGCGCCCATGTACCGCATGGCCACGATGCCTCCCACGGTCACCGCCGTCATCACGATGCCGAAGAAGACCCAGAGAAGCGTCTCCCACTCAGGCATGGATGCCGTCACACGACAAGGTGCATGGCCTGTGCATAAGCCGCCATGCCGTCCATGAAGAAGCGCAGTGCAGCCTTGCCGACCTGCACGGCCTCGGTCGTGATGTCGATGCCCTTGTTGGCGATCTTGAAGGTGAGGAAGTCGACCTTGAGCACGGCGTACTGCGAGTTGATGCCGTAGAACTGCTGACGCGCACCCCAGAAGTCCAGCGAGGCGCCCACGGCACCGAAGCGAAAGCCCACGCCGCCCGAGCGCGTCAGGCGCCAGTCGCTGCTCTTCGCGTAGTTGTTGACGTAGGTCTTCGAGTTGTTCGTGTAGTCGTTCGTCAGGTTGTTGTAGGTGTTCGACGTCGTGTTGTAGACGTTGGTGTTGATGACGTGCTGCGTCGTGTTGTGGATGTGGTTCGTCGTGTTGAAGGTCACGTCCGGCGAGGTGTGGACCGTCGGGCCGGTGACCGTGGTGGTCGAGGGGCCGTCGACCAGCACGGTGTTCGAGGTGTTGATCGTGTCGTTGCGCCCGGCGCTCACGAAGCGGATCTCCTGCCCGTCGATGGTGCCGTTGAAGCCGCCGGTGATGGCGAGCTTCACGCCGCCCGTGATCGTGTCGTTCAGCCCGCCGCTGAGCATGCGCGTCTTGCCACCCGAGATCGTCTGGTTCACGCCGCCGCCAATGGTTTCGCCGAAGCCGCCCGTCACGTGGCGCGTGTCGCCGCCGGTGATGGTTTCCTTGGCGCCCGCGGTGATGTCGCGCGTCTCGCCGCTCTGGTAGGTGGCCGATTCGTGGCCCTTGACGAGGGTGGTGCGGGTGCCGTCGGTGGTGTGGGTCTCGTCGGCCTCGACCTCCACGTCGAGGTTGCGCTCGGCGTGCAGCAGGATCTGCTCGGCGCCGCTGCGGTCTTCGAAGCGCAGCATGTTGGCCTGGTTGGCGGCGCCGCCGGTGCTGGAGCGCGTGAGGATGCCGCTGGCCGTGGCGTTGGCCGGCAGCTCCCACGGCGGCATCTGGTCGTTGTTGTAGACGCGGCCGGTGATGATGGGGCGGTCGGGTTCGCCGCCGATGAAATCGACGATCACTTCCTGGCCCACGCGCGGCATGTGCATGGTGCCGTAGTTGGCGCCGGCCCAATTGCTCGACACGCGCACCCAGCACGAGCTGTTCTCGTCCGACTGGCCGTAGCGGTCCCAGCGGAACTGCAGCTTCACGCGGCCGAAGCGGTCGGTCCAGATCTCTTCGGGGCCGACGACGGTCGCGGTCTGCGGGCCATTGGTGCGCGGCTTGGGCGTCTTGCGCGCGGGGCGGTAGGCGACGGTGGAGGGGAGCACGGTGAAATCGAACTCGCACACCGATTCGCTGCTGCCGCCGCTGGAATACTCGGGCTCCTGCAGGTCGTAGCGGGTCTCGGTGACCAGGTATTCGCGGTTGTCGGCCTCGCGCGGGCAATGCGTCATCTGGAACAGGTAGCCCGGCGCCATGCCCACCACGTTGGTGTGGCCCGAGGCCAGCTCGTGCGCGCACTGCAGCTCCTGCAGGCGGATCTTCGCGTAGCTGTCGCCTTGCTGGTGCTCGCTGTAGCCGCCCAGCCATTCGTAGACTTCGTAGGTCGAATGGTCGTGGCCCTTCGGGTCCTGCTGCACGCTCTGCAGCGAGGCCCGCGACTTCTTGAAGTCGAAGTCGTCGAGCATCACGCGGCCCGAGGTGATCTGCTCCGAGATGCGCCAGCGGTCGATGCACGGCTCCATCGCGTTGACCACGCGGTCGCGCGGCCGGTAGGGAATGGTGGCGTGGCCCGGCAGGTTGCCGTAGCCGCCGGTGTCGTCGGCCAGCACCAGCAGGTGCGAGCCGTTGCCGTGCTCGAAGTGGTAGGCAATGCCTTCGTGCTCCATGAGGCGGCTCACGAAGGCGAAGTCGCTCTCCTGGTACTGCACGCAGTATTCCCACGGACGATAGCTGCCGGTGAGTCGCTTCTCGAACTGGAAGCCGTATTTGCCCAGCACGTCGTCGAGCACCTCGGGCACGCTCTTGTTCTGGAAGATGCGGCAGTCGGTGGTGCGCGTAAGGTACCAGAGCCAGGGCTGCACCAGCGCGCGATAGATGTAGTGGCGGCCGGTTTCGTTGGCGCGGCCCACGAGTTCGAAGCGCACCACGGTGCCGTTGAGGAAGCGCGGCGCGCCTTCGTCCTGCAGTTCGAGGGTGAGCGAAGTGCCGAGCAGTGTCTTCAGGTCGAGGCTGAAGCTGGTGCTGACCATGTCGACCTCGAACTCGAACAGCCGCGAGAGACCTTCCTGTCCCCGCATCGCGCGGAACTTGAGCTGCTCGGCGTTGAGTACGGTGTGGACCTGGACGGTACGCGTCATTCGAAATTTCCCTGACTCTTGGGGCTTTCGCGGATGCGAGCCTTCGCGGGTCAGTCTAGGAATTCCTTATGTCATATACATGACGTGCAAGGGGGCGCTTTTGTTCAGGGCGCGTGCACAGGCCACCGGGTACTCCCCTCCGCGAATGTCCCCCGCTTCGCTCCTCCTTTATTTCGCTGCGGGGAGCACCCGGTGCCCTGTGCACGATGAGCGCGGTCGTTGTGCTGGCCGATCAACCGCTGCGCTGAGCGATCACGCCGGCGGTGTGCTCTGCGCAGCGAAATAAAGGAGGAGGTCTGCGGCCCTAGGCCGCGCCGGGGGACATTCGCGGAGCAGAGCACACCGTCGGCGTGAGCGCGCCCTGAACGCGACCCCGAACAGATCGCAGACAGGCTCTTACATCGAGGCTTCGAGCATAGCCTTGTAATCGTCGCGCGAAGCCAGCCGCGGATTGGTCTTGTGGCAGTGGTCGGCCATGGCGCCGTCGATGATCTGCTCGAACAGCGCGGGCGTGACGCCGACTTCGGCCAGGCCCTTGGGCAGGCCCAGGCGCGCGTTCATGTCGCGGATCGCATCGCCGAGATCGCCGGCCGAATCGAGGTGCATGGCCTGCGCCATGCGTTGCAGCCGCTGCTCCTTCTGCACCGACTCGGCACCCGCGTTGAAGTGGATCACCGCGGGCAGGAAGAGGGCGTTGAGCGTGCCGTGGTGCAGGCGCGGATCGACACCGCCCAGGCTGTGGCTCAGCGAATGAACGCAGCCCAGGCCCTTCTGGAAAGCCATTGCGCCCTGCATCGAGGCGCTCATGAGATTGAGGCGCGCCTCGCGGTCGCTGCCGTCCTTCGTCGCGCGTTCGATGTGGGCCCAGGCACGCTCGAGCCCGTCGAGGCCGATGCCGTCGGCCGGCGGATTGAAGGCGGCCGACATGAAGGTCTCCATGCAGTGTGCGATGGCGTCCATGCCGGTGGCGGCCGTGAGCCTGGGCGGCAGGCCGAGCGTGAGTTCGGGGTCGCAGATGGCGGCCTTGGGCATCAGGAACCAGCTGTGGAAGCCGAGCTTGCGGTGGTCGTCCACGATCACGATGGCGCCGCGCGCCACCTCGCTGCCGGTGCCGCTGGTGGTGGGCACCGCGATCAGCGGCACCACGCGCTCGGTGATCCTGGGCGAGCCGCCTTCGATGGTGGCGTAGGTCTTGAGCGGGCCTTCGTGCGTGGCTGCAATCGCCACGCCCTTGGCGCAGTCGATGGCGGAGCCGCCCCCCACGGCGATGAGGCCGTCGCAGCGGCCGCTGCGGTAGAGCTCGACGGCCGCACGCACGGCGGCTTCGGTGGGGTTGGAAGGCGTCTGGTCGAACACCGAGACCTCGAGATCGGCGATGGCATCGAGCGCCTTCTGCAGCACGCCGGCCGCGCGCACGCCCGCGTCGGTCACGATCAGCGGGCGGTTGATGCCGATGCGCGCGCATTCGCTGGACAGCAGCCGGATGGCGCCGAATTCGAACTGGATCTGGGTGAGGTATTGGATGAGTGCCATGGGACGTGGGTGCCTGAACGCGTGGGGAAGTACGATTGCCGACTCTTCGAATCTAACAAGCGACGGCAGTCTTGCACATGAACAAAACCCTTGCAGGTGTCGCTCCCGGCTCAGGCTCGGTGCGCACGCTGCGAAGGCCGGGCTGCTTCCTTCCGACGAACGCATGACGACCAATCCCCCGATGGCATCTCGACAGCCACCCCTCACCAAAAAGATGGCCAGCGTGGTCGACCGCATGGCGCGGGCCGGCCATCCGACGCTCGACCAGCTCACGCCCGACGAGGCGAAAGCCTCCTATGAAAAGGGCGCGGGCGTGCTGGAAGTGCCCAAGCCCGAGCTGGCGCGCATCGAAGATTTCAGCATCGCCGCGCGTGACGGCTTTGCGATACCGGCGCGGCTCTATGCGCCTTCATCGGACGCGCTGCCTGTGCTGGTGTATTTTCATGGCGGCGGCTTCACGGTCGGCAACATCCGAACGCACGACACGCTGTGCCGCGTGCTGAGCCTGAAGAGCGGCTGCGCGGTGGTGTCGGTCGACTACCGGCTCGCGCCCGCGCACAAGTTTCCGACCGCGTCGAACGATGCATGGGACGCCTTCCAGTTCATCGCGAAAGAGGGCGCAAGCCTCGGCCTCGACCCGAGCCGTCTCGCGGTCGGCGGCGACAGCGCCGGCGGCACGCTGGCCGCTGTCTGCGCCATCATGGCACGCGATGCCGGCCTGCCGCTCGCGCTGCAGATGCTGATCTACCCCGGCACCACCGCGCACCAGGACACGGCCTCGCACCGGCGTTTCGTCGACGGTCCGTTGCTGACGAAGGCGATGATCGATTTCTTCTTTGCCCAGTACGTCCGCACGCCGGCCGACCGGGACGACTGGCGCTTTGCGCCGCTGCTGGCCGACGATGTCGACGGCGTGGCGCCTGCGTGGATCGGCCTGGCCGAATGCGATGCGGTGGTGGACGAAGGCATCGCCTATGCCGACAAGCTGCGCGCCGCGGGCGTTCCGGTCGACCTGGAGATCTACCGCGGCGTGATCCACGAATTCATCAAGATGGGCCGGGCCTTGCCTGAAGCGCTGCAGGCGCAGGGCGATGCGGCCCGGGTGCTGCAGGAGGCCTTGCAGCCTTGAGCGCAGTGGCGCACGCCTACCGCTACGCGCACGCGTCCACCGCAGTGGCCGAGCCTGCGGGCCCGCGGCTCAGCCTCGCAACGTCCAGTCCCCAGGCAGATGGCACAACGGCCCATCCGCATTTTTTCGAGGGGCGCCTGTTGCAGCCGCGGCTGTATGCGGAATTGCTCAGCGCGGTGCACCTGGTGGTCGGGTCGCGCTTCTTCACGCCCGCCAACAGCGTGGCGCGCGCCATCATGCTGGCCGACCCGGTGGTCACGGCCGGTGGCGAGCTGCTGCGTTTCGAGGGTTTTTCGGCCTGCTGCAGCTGCTACGTCCGCGTCGATCTGCTGCCCGAGTCCTACGACGGGCAGGTGGTTGGCAAGGGCACGACCAATGTGGACTTCAACGCACCGATGCGCGCCGCGCTGGCGCGCCTGCGCGATGCCGACGGGCTGGCGCTGTCGGTGGGCCAGGATGCACTCACGCTCCAATCGGGTGGCCACGAAGTGGTCGAGCGCAAGGTGGCGCTGCCGCTGCGCTGGCTGCGCGGCATGGTCGAGGTGCAGTCGTACCTCGCCGGCATGCGGCATCGCTTCGAGCTCAAGGGACTGGAAGCGCTGCGCTTCTTCCGCACATTGCCCCGGGCCTCGACCAGCCGCACGCCGCTGTGGGTGGTGCCATCCCCCAAGGGGCCCTTCACCACGACCCGGCCGCACCCGCACGGCGTGCGCGTGACCGACACGACGCGGCTGCGCGTGCTCGAGGCATTGCTGCCCAGGGCGCGGAGCCTGGCGGTGCATGCCGACGAGGCGCAGCAGGCCAGCGCGTGGGTGCTCGACTTTCCCGGCGCGCGGCTCACGCTGGCGCTCAGCGCCGAACCGTGGCGCGGTTTTTCGGGCGAGGGGCAGGCGCTGCGCGCGCTGATGCGCATGGACGACGAACGCGCGGTCTCGCAGGTGCGTGCGCAGTTGAACTGGCAGCCGGCGCTGGATGCCGAAGCGCTGGCCGCCACCCTGGGCCTGGCGGCATCGAGCGTGGAGGACAGCCTGCGCATCCTCGGCGCGTCGGGCCTCGTGGGTTTCGATGTCGCGCAGGGGCGCTACTTTCACCGGGTGCTGCCGTTCGACCTTTCCTCGGTCGAGGACATGCACCCGCGGCTGGCGGATGCCCGCGAACTCATGACGCAAGGTGCCGTCCGCATGGTCGGCGCCAGTCCGATCGATGCCGAAGTGCAAAGCGGCGGCACGGTGCACAGCGTGCGCGAGATCGATGGCGAGCTGCGCTGCACCTGTCCTTGGTACGCAAAGCATCAAGGCGAACGCGGCCCCTGCAAGCACGTGCTGGCGGTGGAGGCCACGGCCGCATCGCCGGCCCCGACGGAAAGCACTCCATGAAATACGACGAGGAACTGCCGGCGTTCGTGCCGGCCGATGCACTGGAACGCGCGGTGCACCAGGGCGACTTTGCGGCGATGCTCGCCAGCCTGCAGGCGATGTCCGTGGCCGAGCGCAAATCGCGCATCGAATCGCTCGAAAGCATGGGCCGGATCATGTGGTCCAGCCACTGGGCGGGCAGCCCGTATGCAAGGCAGTGGGGCGGCGAGGCGCAAGTGGCGCAGTACCGCGCCCTGCAGGCAGCCACCGTCGTTTGCGGTCAGCCCAAGGACCTGCTGCTCCATGTCGATCGGCAATCGGTGCTCGACCGTGACGCCTTCGCAACGTTGTGCGCGCAGTTCGGCATCGATGCAGAGGTCTGGCGCGCCGGGTTGCAGCAGGCGGCCAACGCGCTGCTGCGCGCATTCGCGCAGCGCATCGCCCCGGTACAGAGCCTCGTGGCCGCCGGACTGATCGACCGGCCCGAGAGCGACGACTACGCGATCGGCCTGATGGCGCTGCCGCGCACGCTGCAGCGCCCACGCACGATGGACGATCGGTTCGCAAGCGACCCTGGCCTCTATCAGGCGACGCTGAGGCTGTTCGACGTCGAAGGCACGGGCGAGCACAACCTGGCCGCGGTCGACAAGTACAACCACTCGCCGGAGAACTCGTGGTCGCACATCTTCCTCGCGGGTGTGGAGCGAGGCGAGTTCACGCGCACCCAGCTGCTCGACAAGACGCTCGCCACGCTGGAGCGCGACTGGCCGCAGTTCCGCGCGGGCTGGTTCTCGCGTTTCCACGAGGCGCTGGCGCCGACGGTGGCCGAGATGGTGCCCGTTTCCGCGCGCTACCTCGGCCTGTGCCAGAGCCGCATTCCGCCCACGGTGACGCTGGCGCTCGGCGCGCTGAAGGCGCTGCAGGCGGCGGGGCATATCGAAGGGCAGACCCTGCTGGGCGGGCTGCAGCCAGTGTTTTATGCGAGTGCCAAGGCGCAGGTCGATGGGGCGCTGAAGCTGGTTGAAGCCGCGGTCAAGCGCGAACCCGCGCTGGCGCACGAGGCTTCGGCGATTGCGCTGCACGGACTGGTGCACGAAGCGGCCGATCTGCAGAAGAAGATCCTCGATCGGCTCCAGGCCTGGGGCATGAACGACGCGACCCGCACGGAACTGACGGCGCATGCGCAGAGCGTGGCGATCGTGAACCGGCCGGCGCTCGTGGCCTTGACCGGCGATGCGCCCGCGGCGCCAGCGCCCGGCGGGCCGGTCGTCGAGCCGGTGCCGGCGGGAAGCGGCCCGCTCGATCCCGTGGACGCCAGCCGGGTGCTGGCGCCGATTGGCGAGCCGGCCGAACTGGTCGAGCGCCTCGCCTTCGTGCTGGAGAACGCGAGCGAAACCGACGAGCTGGAGCGTGTGCTCGAAGCGCTGGTCCGCATGGCGCCGCTGCCGCCCGCCGTGGCCAGGCAATGCGCACCGGTGGTGAAACGCGCCCGCAAGCTGCAGCAGGCCGAAGTGCCGAGCCGGCTCGCGCGGTTGCTGGTTTTCGTCACGAGCGGCGAGCGGTTGCCGGACCTTCGCGACGACCCGCATCGCAGCGGCCTGCAGAATCCACAGGCCGACGAGTTCCTGGCGCTGCGCGTGGACGATCTGGTGAATCAGGCCGCGAAGGGCTGGGGCCTCGCACCGCTGTCGTCGGCCACGCATGTGCGCGGGTTCATCGATGCAGCGGTTTTCATCGAGCGTGTCGCGGCGTACCAGGCACGTGGGGTCGAAGCGCCTTGGGGTGAACAGGTGCGGGGTCTCCTGCGGCTGGCACTGCCGGGCGATCGCGCGGCGGCCCTGCGCGAGCAGGCGCGCCAGCTTGTCGATGCGCCCCTGGTGCGCGCGCTGCGCCATGCGCTGGGCGACCAGGGCGTCTCTGTCGCCGCCAGGACCGAAGAAGTGCGGGCGCTGTTCGCCGCCGCGGCCCGCATCCGTCACCCCGGTGGGGACGATGCGGACGGATTCGGCTCGGTGCGCCACGACTGGTCTGTGAAGGAAAGAAGTTGGACCAGCGAAGGCAAGACCTACGTGCACCACGATCTGGTGCTGGCATCCGCCAAAGTGTCCGCGAGCACGCCGCCAGCGCTGATCGCCGTGCGCCTGGCTGGCGTGGAGGGCGCCCATGACGAGGCCCTGTTGCGCTACCTCGCCACGGTGCTGCCGTCGTCGCTGGAAAGCTTCTTCGCCGACGGCTGCCGGCAGGTCGGCAACAACCTCGACTGGTGGGAGGCGCAGTGGCAAAACCGCGCGTACCTCGTGCCGCTGCAGGACCCCACGGTGCCCGTCACCGCCGCGCAGCCGATGGCCGTGCTGCTGCTTGCGCTGGCGCTGGCCGGCAAGGAGCCCGGGCAGACCGCGCTTGCGGTCGATGCACTGGTTCAAGCCTTCACCGAAGGCCGGCTCGACGTGCCCGCGCTGGGCGCACAGCTGCGGGCGCTGCTGGCGTCGTCGCTCGTGATGGCCAAGCGCTGCAGCAAGAGTTTGCAGGCCGCAATCCGCGCCGACGCACGGCTGGCCGCGCCGGTGTTCGACGTGCTCTGCGACATGCTGGCCGCCGACGCAGAGAATCCACCCAAAGACTTGGCGGCGCTGATGGAGTTGCTGCTCGAACTCGCCCTGGGTTCGCAGCGCACACTGCCGCCATCGACGCACGATGTGCTGGCGCGCCTGTCACTGGGCGGCAAGGGCCGCGCCACGCAGAAGAGCCTGCTGGCCTTGCGCCCTGCCTGAAATTTCCCAATCTCTTTCTGGAGCCATGAATGCAACGCAGTGATTTCCGCTTTTTCCACCGCCTGCGCGTGCGCTGGGCCGAAGTCGACATGCAGAAGATCGTCTTCAACGCGCACTACCTGATGTACTTCGACACAGCGATCTCCGACTACTGGCGTGCCATGGCGCTGCCTTACGAAGAGGCGATGCATGCACTGGGCGGCGACCTTTACGTGCGCAAGGCCACGATCGATTTCCGCGCCTCGGCGCGCATGGACGACGTGATCGACGTGGGCATGAAGTGCGCGCGCATCGGCAACTCGTCGATCGTGTTCGAGGGGGCGCTGTTCCGGCAGGACCAGTTCCTCGTGGGCTGCGAGCTGGTCTATGTGTTCGCCGACCCGGCCACGCAGACCTCGAAGCCGGTGCCCGCGGCGTTGCGCGAGGCGCTCACCGGCTTCGAGGCCGGCGAACCGATGCGCACCGTCGAGACGGGGGACTGGGCCACGCTGGGCGAAGGCGCGAGCGCATTGCGGCGCGCCGTGTTCATCGAGGAACAGAACATCCCGATGGAACTGGAGTGGGACGCGCACGATGCCGTGGTGCTGCACGCGGTGGTCCGCAACCGCGTCGGGCAGGTCATCGCCACCGGCCGGCTGCTGCCTGCCGAAGATGGCGTCTCGCACATCGGCCGCATGGCGGTGCATCGCAACCTGCGCAGCGGCGGGCATGGCGCTGCCGTGATGCAGGTGCTCGAAGAAGCGGCCAGGGCGCGCGGCGACCGCGAAGTGGCACTGAATGCGCAGCGCAGCGCCGAGCGCTTCTATGCGCGCCTGGGCTACCTGTCGCACGGCGCACCGTTCGAAGAAGCCGGCATCCCGCACATCGAGATGCGCCGGGCACTGCGCTGAGCCTTCCCGCTCAGTAGCGGCCGGGCGGGTCCGGCACATAGCCGGGCTCCGAGCCCGGGAAGGGCGACGGGCCTGCCGGACGCGGCCAGCGCGGCGTGGGCGGCACCGGGATCACGCCTGCGGCGACGAGGTTCTCGCGGCTGTCGTAGCGGATGCGGACCACTTCGTCCGGCGTCGACTGCGCGCGCTCGAAGGTGGTCTTGCCCACGTACGAAGTCTCGCGGCGGCCGTGCGCCGTGCCCAGGCTCGGGCTGGGCGCCTGCTGGCGTGCCACGCTGCCGGCAGGCGCTTCGGCGGCGGCAGCAGCGCTGTCGGCGGGAGCGGCCTTGGCCTTTGCATCGCCCAGGGACGACGATTCGCTGCGCCGCTCGCGTTCGCCGCCGTACTCGTCGCGGCGCGGATACGGGGTGATCGGCGGCGAAGACGGCGGAGGTGGCACCGGCACGTTCTCGCGGAACATCGCGACACCGATCACGCCCACGTCGTCCGGCCGGCCCGTGCGGCTCGCGTAGGAGTTGCCGGCCGAGGCGAACTCGAACGCCGCGATCTGCGAATCGCTCTTGCGCCAGCCCGTGATGTCGCTGCGCTCGCGCCCGCTGAAGACATAGCCGTTCTGGCCGATGCCCGCGGTTTCGCCGGTGACGACGTTGACGCCGTCCACCGACATCACGGCCATGATGCGTTCGCCCGTCGCATTGCGTGCCCGGATGGCGTAGCGCGCGCCGGGGCGGCCGGCCACCCAGTACTCGCCGCGATGGCGGTAGATCGGCAGTTCGGCCCCGCTCGCGCGGTCGACGATGCTGATCTGCATCAGCGAGCCGATGCGGCTCGAGGGGAAGGGCGGCGCGAACGGCTGGGCTGGGATTTCCGCGCAAGCCGACAACGCGGTCAATGCCAGGACGGTTGAAAAAAGTCTGCGCTTCATGGTGTCTTCCTTGCCAGGAGTTGATCGGTGCAGGCTTCTACGGCGCAGCATCGAAGGCAGGGTTAAACGGCGCACAAAAAAATGGCGCTATCTCTTCGACAGCGCCAAACGCCCTCTTGGTCAGGGCGTTGGGGGGGCGGAAATCAGATGTCTTCGAGCAGGGGATAGGGCAGCGGTTCGACCGTCAGGGCCGGACCATCGGCCGTGCCGGCACGAAGGCCACCGGTCTCGAGCGCTGCGATCTGCATCGAGACCAGCGCCGACCAGCCGCCGCCGGGTGCGGGCGCTGCCTGCGCCACGGTGCCCACCGGCTGATCGGCGTCGCCGGCTGCGAACACTTCCTGTCCGACGGTCAGGGGCGCATCGGTCTGCACGAGGTAGGTGCGCCGCTTCAGCGTGCCGCGGAACTGGCTGCGCGCCACGATCTCCTGGCCGGGGTAGCAGCCCTTCTTGAAGTTCACGCCACCCACCGATTCGTAGTTGATCATCTGCGGCACGAAGGCCTCGACGATCGGTGTGGTCAGGGTCACGATGCCGCTGCGGACCTCGCTCCATTGCCAGAGCGCCTCGTCGAGTGCCGGGCCGACCGGTGTGGCATGGCCGGCCGGTGCGATCCAGAGCGCGCGCGGCACGCCGTCGGCCGGGTACAGCGACACCGCGCTGATCCCGTCGCCGACGGCCGTGCGCTGGCCGGGCGGGACGGTTGCGTCGAGGCCGTTGGCGGTCAGCGCGGTACCCGCCAGGCCGTACAGCGAAAACTGATCGGTGGCATCGGTCAACTTGGCCTTGGCGCGCAGCACATACATCGACAGGCGCTTGAGCGTGGCAGCCAGGATGTCGCGGCTGCACACCAGCAGGATCAGCTCGGGCTGGGGCCGGATGCCGATGAAGCTCGCGATCACGCGGCCCTTGGCGGTGCAGAGCGCGGCCAGCCGGGCTTCGGTGGCGCCGAGCAGGGAGAAATCCTGGGTCAACTGTCCGTGGAGGAAGCTGGCGGCATCGGGACCCTCGGCGCGAATCACGCCGAGGTGGCCGGATTGACCGGACTGGGAAAGGGCGGTCACCCCGTTGAGAACGACTGTGGTCATCGCTGAATTATCATGGTCGGGCCTGTTCCTTCGGTGCGGCAGGGACTCCCTTCTTTTTCTCCGTCTTCCCATCGGATCCGTGCGCAGCTTCTTCCTTACCCTTTTCCTGCTCGCCGCCCTGGTCGCGCTCGCGCTCGGCGCCGGTGGCCTCTGGTGGGTGCACCAGCCGCTCAAGTTGCCGGCGCCCAGCGTCGATCTCTCGGTCGAACCCGGCACCACGCCGCGCGGCATTGCGCAGGCGGTGGCCGATGCCGGCGTCGATGTGCAGCCGCAATTGCTCTACCTGTGGTTCCGCCTCTCGGGACAGGACCGCCAGATGCGCGCCGGCAGCTACGAACTGGAGCGCGGCGTCACGCCCAAGGTGCTGCTCAACATCCTGGTGCGCGGCGAAGAGGCCACGCGCAGCCTGGTGCTGGTCGAGGGCTGGAACATCCGCCAGGTGCGCGCCGCGCTGGGCAAGGCCGAGCAGCTCAAGCCCGAGAGCGTGGGCCTGACCGACGAAGCGCTGATGGCCAGGCTCGGCAAGCCGGGCCTGCACCCCGAAGGCCGCTTCTTCCCGGACACGTACACCTACTCGAAGGGCTCGACCGACATTGCCCTGCTGCAGCGTGCGATGCGCGCCATGGACAAGAAGCTGGAAGCCGCCTGGGCGGCGCGAGCGGCCGATTTGCCGATCAAATCGGCAGATGAGGCGCTTATTCTGGCCAGTATTGTCGAAAAGGAGACAGGGAAGGCCAACGACCGCGCCGAGATCGCCGCCGTCTTCACCAATCGCCTGCGCATCGGCATGCCGTTGCAGACCGACCCGACGGTGATCTACGGCCTGGGCAAGAGCTTCGACGGCAACCTGCGCAAGAAGGATCTCCAGACCGACACCCCCTGGAACACCTACACCCGCGGAGGCCTGCCGCCCACGCCGATCGCGATGCCCGGCAAGGCAGCGCTCCTGGCGGCGGTGCAGCCGGCGCCGAGCAAGTCGCTGTACTTCGTTTCGCGCGGCGACGGTACCAGCCAGTTCAGCAGTTCGCTCGACGACCACAATCGTGCGGTCAACCGCTATCAACGCGGTGGCGGAGAACCCAAACCCAAGGCAACGCAATGAGCGATGGTCTGTTTCTGACGCTGGAAGGCATCGATGGCGCGGGCAAGTCGAGCCACCTCGATGCGATGGAGGCGCTGTTCAAGGCGCAGGGCCGGACGGTCGTGCGCACGCGCGAACCCGGCGGCACGCCGCTGGCCGAAACGCTGCGCGGGCTGATCCTCGCGCAGCCGATGGACCCGCTCACCGAATCGCTGCTGGTGTTCGCGGCGCGGCGCGATCACATCGTGCAGGTCATCGAACCGGCGCTTGCACGCGGCGACGTGGTGCTGTGCGACCGTTTCACGGACGCCACCTTCGCCTACCAGGGCGCGGGGCGCGGCTTCGATGCGGCGGTGTTGTCGACGCTCGAGCAATGGGCGCAAGGGGGCAGGGCAGGGCTGCTTCAGCCGCACATCACGCTGTGGTTCGACCTGGCGCCCGAGATCGCCGCGCAACGGTTGGCCGGCGCCCGCGTGCCCGACAAGTTCGAAGCGCAGCCGGTGGCGTTTTTCCGCCGCGTGGCGCAAGGCTATGAAGCCCGTGCGACTGCCGACGCACAACGCTTCGTTCGCATCGACGCCAGCCAGGCGCGCGACCAGGTCTGGCAGCAGATCGAGACGGCACTGGTGGCACGCGGCGTGCTGGCAGGGACGGCACGATGAGCGCACCGACCCTCTCGCCCTGGCTGCATCAGCCGCTCGGAGAACTGCTGCGGCAGCGCGGCCATGCCTGGCTGCTGCAAGGCCCTTCCGGCATCGGCCAGTACGAACTCGCGCTGGCGCTCGCTGCCGCCTGGCTCTGCGAGCAACCGGCGGAAGAGGGCGGTGTCGCCTGCGGCCACTGCCCGAGCTGCCACGCCATCGAGGTCCGCACCCATGCCGACCTGTGCGTGCTGATGCCCGAAGTCGCGATGCAGGAACTTGGCTGGCCGCTCGACGAAAAGGCGCAGGCCGACATCGACGACAAGAAGCGCAAGCCCAGCCGCGAGATCCGCGTCGAGGCGATGCGCGATGCGGTCGGCTTTGCCCAGCGCACCAGCGCGCGCGGCCGCGGCAAGGTGGTGCTGGTCTATCCGGCCGAGCGCATGAACACCATCACCGCCAACGCGCTGCTCAAGACGCTCGAGGAGCCGGTCGGCGACGTGCGCTTCGTGCTCGCCAGCGAGGCCGCATGGCAGCTGCTGCCGACGATCCGCAGCCGCTGCCTGGGTTTCACGCTGCCGTGGCCCGAAACGGCCGAGGCCGAAGCCTGGCTCGCCGCGCAGGACGTGCCCGCCGCCGATGCAGCGGCCCTGTTGCGCGCCGCAGGTGGGCGCCCCAGCGATGCCCTGCGGCTGGCGCGTTCCGGCCAGTCGCCCAAGGCGTGGTCGTTGCTGCCCAAGGCCATCTCGCGCGGCGACGTGGGCGCCCTGGCGGACCACGCGCCGGCCCAGGCCGTCGGCGCGCTGCAGAAGCTCTGCCACGACCTGATGGCCGTCGGCAACGGCGCCGAGCCACGCTTTTTCGAGGCCGCGGACTTGCCCGCGGCGCCGTCGCGGCTGGCCCTGGCCCGCTGGTCGAAGTCGCTCGCGAACGCCGCGAGAACCGCGGAACACCCCTTCAATGCGGGCCTCATGCTCGAAGCGCTTGTGAGCGAGGCGCGAACCACCCTAAACTCAGCCGCTCGTCGCCCATGAACCATCCCGCCACCCCCACCGCTGCACCTGCAGCCTCCACCCCCGCCCGGCCGAGCGTCATCCAGCTCGCCATCAAGGAGAAGGGTGCGCTCTATGCGGCGTACATCCCTCTCTTTGCCGAGGGGGGCATCTTCATCCCGACCACGCGCGAATATCGCCTGGGCGACGACGTCTACGTGCTGCTCACGCTGCCCGAAGACCCGCAGCGCTACCCGGTGGCCGGCAAGGTCGCCTGGATCACGCCGGCGCGTGCTGCCGGCAACCGGGCGCCCGGCGTGGGCATCCGGTTTCCTTCGGATGAAAAGTCACGCCAGCTCAAGGCGCGCATCGAAGCTGCATTGGGCGGCTCGATGGCTTCCGACCGCCCCACTCAAACCATCTAGGCTCGGCCGTCCAGGCTCGCCCCCAGGCCGCGCGCACTTCGTGTCGCTTCGCCTTCCCCCAGCCGGGGGCAATACCAGCGGCCCGGCGGAGCCGGTTCCGCGGTATTCCTGGCGAGGATCAACAATCAGGCCATGTTCACAGACTCCCATTGCCACCTGACTTTTCCCGAGTTCGCGGACCAGATGCCGCAGATTCGCGCCGCCATGGCCGCGGCCAAGGTCGACCGCGCCCTGTGCATCTGCACCAAGCTCGAAGAGTTCGATGACGTGCAGGCCCTGGCCGCCAGCTACGACAACTTCTGGGCCAGCGTGGGCGTGCACCCCGACAACGAAGACATCGCCGAGCCCAGCGTCGAGGACCTGGTGCGGCTCTCGTCCAGGCCCCGCGTGGTGGCCATCGGCGAGACCGGCCTCGACTACTACCAGATGGAAGAACGCAAGGGCGGCCGCAGCATTGCCGACATGGAATGGCAGCGCGACCGCTTCCGCGTGCACATCCGCGCCGCGCAACAGACCCGCAAGCCGCTCATCATCCACACCCGCGAGGCTTCGGCCGACACGCTGGCAATCCTCAAGGAGGAGGGCGAGGACGGCTCGCCCGGCGCGGCCGGCGGCGTGTTCCATTGCTTCACCGAAACCGCCGAGGTGGCACGCGCGGCGCTCGACCTCGGCTTCTACATTTCTTTCTCGGGCATCCTGACCTTCAAGAAGGCGCAGGACCTGCGCGACGTGGCCGCCTTCGTGCCGCTCGACCGCATGCTGATCGAAACGGACAGCCCTTATCTGGCACCCGTGCCGTACCGTGGCAAGACCAACAATCCATCGTATGTGCCCTTCGTGGCACAACAGATCGCCCAACTGCGAAACGTGCCCGTAGAGGCCATCGCCAAGGCCACGAGCGACAACTTCGAAGCATTGTTCAGGGATGTCAAATTATGAAAAATCACTTTAAGAAAGCTCTTTATCTCGTTGTCATTGCTGCATCTTTTGCGGCGCATGCGGGATCGTTCGAAGACTTTTTCCGCGCCGTGCGCGGCGATAACGCCGGCAGCGTGCGCAGCTTGCTGAAGCGCGGGTTCGACCCCAACACGCGCGACGAACATGGCCAGACCGGCTTGCTCATCGCGCTGCGCGAGCCGTCGCCCAAGGTCATCCAGGCGCTGCTCGAATCGCCGCAGACCAATGTGGACCTGGCCAACGCCAAGGACGAAACCCCGCTGATGCTGGCAGCCATCAAGGGCCAGCAGGATCTGGTTACCCAGTTGCTGAAGCGCGACGCAGCCGTCAACAAGACCGGCTGGACGCCGCTGCATTACGCCGCCACCAGCGGCCAGCTGACCATCATGAAGGTGCTGCTCGACAACTACGCCTTCATCGATGCGCAGTCGCCCAACGGCACCACGCCGCTCATGATGGCCGCGATGTACGGCTCGGGCGAAGCCGTGAAGCTGCTGCTGGCCGAAGGCGCTGACACGACGATGAAAAATCAACTCGGTATGACTGCGGTCGACTTCGCGAACAAGGCGAACCGTGCGGAGGCGGCGGAGCTGATCACCGCCGCAGCGAATGCGAAAGCCGGCCCGAAGGCGCCGCCCAAGGATGGCAAATGGTGAAGCGCGCGGGTTCTGTTTTTGCGCTCGGTTTGGCGATCTTCGTGTCCAATGCGGCGGCCCAGCACTCGATCTACAAGTGCGTCCAGGGCGACAAGGTCACGTACTCGAACGTGCCCTGTCCGGACGCGAAGAAGGTCGAGATCACGCAGACCAAGGGAGTGAACTATGAAGGCAGAGGATCCGGGGGTTCACCCAAGCGTTGAGGGCTGAATTCGTCGCGCCGGCAGGCCCGGTAAAACGCCAAGAAAAGGGCGCCTGCGCACTCGTGCGAGACTCTGTGGAGAAGGAGAAGCAGAGATGAATACGTTTCTATTCATGGTCGTTTTGTTGGCCATCGGGTTGCTTGTGTTCGGAGTAGTCGCCAGAAGCAGGTCCGCGCAAATCAGCAGCGGCTTCGTCGACAAGCCCAAGGCACGGGCGCCGCTCACTGCACGCGAGCAGGCGATGTACAACCGCCTCGTGCAAACCCTGCCGGATCTCGTGGTGCTTCCGCAGGTCAGCTTCGGCGCATTGCTCACGGCCCGCACGCGCGCGGCGCGCAGCACGTTCAGCCGGAAGATCGCCGACTTCGTCGTCTGCGATCGTTCGTTCAAGGTCGTGGCCGTGGTCGAACTCGGCGACAAGGGCAACAAAGGCAAGTCGCAGCGCGACGCCGATCGCGATGCGCTGCTGATCGAGGCCGGCTACCGCGTGCTGCGATATCCACGGGTTCCGGACATCGGCCGTGTCGAAGCCGATTTCGATCCTTCACTGGCGTCTGTGAGCCCGATGGGGTCCTGAGCGCATTCCTTCCTGGTTGCCTTGAGGTGGTTGGCCTTATTTGGCACCCATGGAAAATAACACAATGTGCATTATGTTAAATGCCGTGCGCACCGACTGACTCGCAAGATAGCCGCCCTCATGGCTTTGCGCCCTCCGCCCGCACAAGCGTTGGGCCGTCGCGCCGCATTGCATCGATTCCTGAATCGAGTCGCCCCAGACGGACAAGGCCGCGCGAAAACTCGAAGTCCTTGTGAAAGATCGCAAGGTTTCCCCAAGGAGCGTAGTAGCTGATGTCACCGGCCGAGGGCTTGTACCCTCCGGGTGCACCCTTCGTTGTCAGCGCGCGCGGCAGATCTGCGATCTTCTCCGTCGCTGCGTAGTCCTTCAATGTCAGGACGAGCGGCAGCAGCGCCGCGAAATCTCTGGCGCTGTCGTTGTTGTCGAGCGTCGCCGTCGCGATGACAGCGCCGTTGGCGGTGATCTGAATCTTCATATCCGTGTCCTGCCTGCTGAGTGCAGAGCCCTACCCTAGCGTCTGCCTTCTGCGCGAAACGATGTCGTGGGCGTCACAGCAATTTCTCCGGCGTGATCGGCAGGTCGCGCACGCGCTTGCCGGTGGCATGGAAGATGGCATTGGCAATGGCCGCCGGAATGCCGACCATGCCCAGCTCGCCCATGCCCTTGACGCCCAGCGGGTTGACGACGGTGTCCTCTTCCTCGACGAAGATGGTTTCGATGGAATGAATGTCGGCGTTCACCGGCACGTGGTAGTGCTGCAGGCTGGCGGTCATGATGCGGCCGTAGCGGTGATCGATCTCGGTCGCCTCCTCCAGCGCCATGCCGATGCCCCACACCACACCGCCGATTTCCTGGCTGTGCGAAGCCAGCGGGTTGAGGATCTTGCCGCAGGCCGTCACCTCGATCACGCGGGTGACTTGGACCGTGCCCAGGTCCGGGTGGACCTTCACCTCGACGAACTGGGCACCGTGGCCCAGCGTTGCGTACTTCGCGCGCTCCGGCGAGGGCGTCGAATCGTAGGTCTCGCTGATCTCGTTCGTTCCCGTGCGGCGCATGACCTCGGCAATGTTGACCGAGCGCGACGGATCGCTCTTGAGGCGCAAGCGACCGTCGAGCATTTCCACGTCCGATGCGCCCACGCCTTTCAACGGCGAAGCGGCGTCGCGGTTCGCCAGCACCAGCAGCCTCGTACCGATGGCCAGCGCCGCCCCACGCACAGCCGAACCCACGCTGGAGGTGGTCCACGAGCCACCTTGCGCCGGCGCCTTGGGTTGCCTCGTGTCGCCCAGCTCGAAATGCACCTGGTCAAGCCGCAGCCCGAGGAATTCGGCCGCGATCATCGTCATCACGGTGTAGGTGCCCGGCCCGATGTCGCTGGTTGCGCTGGTCACGCCGGCCGTGCCGTCGGCGCGGAACGCGATGCGCGCGCTGGCGGGCATCTGCATTGCGCCCCAGACGCTCGAGGCCATGCCCCAGCCCACCAGCAGCCGGCCGTCGCGCATCGAGCGCGGCTCGGCCTTGCGGTTCTTCCAGCCGAACTTCTCGGCGCCGAGCCGGTAGCACTCGCGCAGCGCCTTGCTGGAGAAGGGCTTGCCGCTCTCCGGGTCGACTTCGGCATAGTTGATCAGGCGCAGCTCCATCGGATCGATCTGGAGCGCATAAGACAGTTCGTCCATGGCGCTCTCCAGCGCGAACATGCCGCTCACCGCGCCTGGCGCACGCATCCACGTGGGCGTGGCCAGGTCGGTCGCTGCAACCTTCAGCGGCGCGTGAAGGTTGGGGCAGGCATAGACCTGGCGGGTGAAGCCCGTGGTGGAGTCCGAGAAGGCATCGAACGAGGAGGTGTTGTGAAACGCCTCGTGGATCATGGACGACAGCTTGCCGTTGCGGTCGGCACCCAGTGCGATCTTCTGGATGGTGTGGGGCCGGTAACCGTGCCCCGTGAACATTTGCGTCCGGGTGTACACCACCTTGACCGGGCGTTTGAGTTCGCGCGCCGCCATGGCGGTCAACGATGGGTAGTAGTTCGGTTTGAGTGACGCGCCGAAGGCACCACCGACGAACGGGGAGATCACGCGAATGTTCTCGGCCGGCACACCCAGGCTTTCTGCGAGGTGCTTCTGGACGCCGTAAACCTCCTGCGTCTTGTCGAAGATCGTGAGTTGATCGCCTTGCCAGAAGGCGATGGCCGCATGCGGCTCGATCGGGTTGTGATGGTTGATCGGAATGCGGTACTCCGCTTCGACCTTGACCGCTGCCGCCTGCATCGCGGCGACTGGGTTGCCCCGGGGTGTGCCCTTCGCAGTGGCGGGGTCCGGCAGTGCACGGTCCAAAACCTTTGAAAGGTCGGTGTTGTGCGGCTCGGTCTCGTAGGTGGCCTTCACCAGCCGCGCTGCGTACCGGGCCTGTTCATAGCTCTCGGCAACGACCAGCGCGATCGGCTGGCCGTTGAAGAAGACCCTGTCCGACTGCAGCGGCCACGACCATGCGGGCGGCGCGCCGGCCGCAGGTGCCGGACCCAGCTTTCCCGCGTTCAGGTGCGTGAAGACGCGGATCACGCCACCCGCCTGCTCGGCTTCGCGCGTGTCGATGGCCGAGATGCGGCCCTTGGCCACCGTGCTCAGCACGATGAAGCCGTAAGTGACATGAGGAATCTGGAACTCGGCGGTGTATTTCGCCTTGCCCGTGACCTTGGCGAGCCCGTCGACCCGGGTCGTTTCCTTGCCTAGATAGCGTGACATGTGATTCCTCTTTTCAAGCCGATCGCGCCGCGCGCATCAGCGCCCGCACGACGCAGCGGTGACCCAGTTCGACCTTGTAGGCGTTGTGCGCCAGCGGCCGTGCATCGCGCAGCGCGGCTTCGGCAGCGCGCTTGAACGTTGCCTCGTCGGCACGCTGGCCCACGAGCACTGTTTCTGCCTCGGCGCTGCGCCAAGGCTTGTGCGCGACGCTGCCCAGCACCACGCGCGCCTGGCGAATCCTGCTGCCGTCCATGTCCAGTGCGGCAGCGACCGAGACCATCGCAAAGGCATAGGAGGCGCGGTCGCGCACCTTCAAGTAGTGCGAGTTGCGCGCGAAGTCACCCGAGGAAACGGGCAGCTCGATGGCAACGATCAAATCGCCGTGCTCCAGGTTGTTGTCGCGCTGAGGCGTGTCGCCCGGCAGTCGGTGGAAGTCGGTGATGGCGATCAGCCGCTCGCGTCCGTCCGGCGCGCGCACGCGCACCTTGGCATCGAGCGCGTAGAGCGCCGTGGCCATGTCGCCAGGATAGGTCGCAACGCAGGCTTCGCTCCAGCCCAGGATCGCGTGGATCTTGTTGAGCCCCTCGCGCGCGCCGCAGCCGCTGCCGGCCTCGCGCTTGTTGCACGGCATCGAGGTGTCGTAGAAGTAATTGCAGCGCGTGCGCTGCAGCAGGTTGCCGCCGTTGGTGGCCATGTTGCGCAACTGCCCGGAGGCCCCCGCAACGATGGCCTGCGTGAGCAGCGGATAGTTCTCGCGCACGAGCGGGTGGTTGGCCGTGTCGGTGTTGGTGGCCAGGGCGCCGATGGACAGGCCCGAGCGGGTGCGCTGAATGTCGCGCAGCGGCAGGCGGGTGATGTCCACCAGGCGCACGGGGCGCTCGATGTCTTCTTTCATCAAGTCCAGCAGGTTGCTGCCGCCGGCAAGGTACTTGGCTTGCGGCATGGCCGACACGGCGGCGGCCGCAGAGGCGGCATCCGCTGCGCGCACGTACTCAAACGGTCGCATGGCCGTCCTCCTGGTTGGGGTTGGTGGCCAGTTGCGTCTCGGTGGCGAAGCCCCAGGTCTGCGCGGCATGGCGGCCCGAATGAACCTCCTGGATGGCGGCGACGATGCCCGGGTAGGCACCACACCGGCAGATGTTGCCGCTCATGCGCTCGCGGATCTCGTCGTCGGTCAGGCGCGTCGTGGTCTTGCCGACGTTCTCGGTCACATGGCTGACCTGGCCGCGTTGCGCCTCGCCCAGCATGCCGACGGCCGAGCAGATCTGTCCCGACGTGCAGTAGCCGCACTGGAAGCCATCGTGCTTGATGAAGGCAGCTTGAACTGGATGCAGCTGATCGCCCTTCGCCAGTCCCTCGATGGTCGTGACTTCGCGGCCCTGCAGCGTTGCGGCCAAAGTCAGGCAGGACAGAACGCGCTGCCCGTCCACCAGCACGGTGCATGCGCCGCACTGGCCCTGGTCGCAGCCTTTCTTGGAGCCCGTCAACGCGAGCCGTTCGCGCAGCGCGTCGAGCAGCACGACGCGTGAGTCGAGCGCCAGCGTCTGCGGCATACCGTTGACCTTGAAGCTGACCTGCACGACGTTTTGCGCCACCACAGGTGCCGATGCCGCCCCCGCCACGGGGGCCATCTGCGCGAGCGCGGACTCGGTCGCCAACAGGTTGGCCGCAAAGAGCCCGATGCCGCCGCCACCGGTCTGCATCATGAAGGTGCGACGCGACTTTCCGACGTCGTTCAGGTCTGGCATCTCCGCAACGAGAGCTGCTTCGTCGGCACTCAGTTCGGCCGGCAAGCCATGGTCGGTTTCGTGGGGCATGGACGCTGTCCTTTTCTTTGAAAAATCGAATGCGAGGGCAAGTTGCAAGCCGAGCCCTTACTGCCGCGAGAAGGCAACGCGTACGCTGCCTCGGCCGAGCGCTTGCGCCAGGCCGGTCGGGTCGTCTACCCGGCCAAGCCGCGTGTACGCGTACGGAGAATCGAATGTCAGATAGAAAACAACCACGGTGTTCGCGCCATACAGCATGAGGTCACCGTTGCGGATCGTTCCCGGCCGACTTGGATTCGCAGGCAGCGCATCCGGCAGGTCGAACTTCTTTTCGTTGCCGTTGAGTTCGGTCATCTCGAGTGCCAGCGGCAGTCGCGACACGAACGCGCGGGCCGCGTCGGTGTCGGCCAAGGTGAAGGCGAAGCGACGTTCGCTGACGGTCATCCACATGCGTGACTCCTTCGCTTTGGTGGTTGTTGTGCCGGCATCTGCCGCAGCGACCACGAGCGGTTGCTGCGCCGACCTCTCGCCGGCGTGGCCGCCGCCGAGCACGAGCAGGCCAAGGAACGGGCTCGCAAGACGCAGGCGCCACGAACAATGATGCTGAGTCATGCCGATCTGGCGTGGTCCGCACGCGCCGTAAAGAAAACCAGGAACGCGCCGACCAGCAGCAGACCGGCGCTCAATGCAAACGTGCTCTGGTAGCCGCTGCCGTCGAACAGCAAGCCGCCCACCGTCGAGCCCAGTGCAATGGAGAGCTGGACCACGGCCACCATCAGCCCGCCTCCGGCTTCTGCATCCTGCGGGAGGGTTCGTGCGATCCATGTCCACCAGCCCACCGGTGCCGCGGTGGCCACCAGCCCCCAGACGCCCAGCAAAACCGTCGTGGCGGTCACCGAAGCGCCCACGGCGATGAGCGTCACCGCGATGGCAGCCATCAGCACGGGAATGATCGTCAGCGTGCCGTAGAAGCCCATCTTCAGGAACCGGCCGATGACTGTGGTGCCGACGAAGCCCGCGACGCCCAGCGCGAGCAGGATGAGCGACAACGTCGACACATCGACCCGCGTCACCGTCTCCAGGAACGGCCGCAGGTACGTGAACAGCGCGAACTGCCCCATGAAGAAGATGCCCACCGCGAGCATGCCCAGCGTGACCAACCGGCTCCTGAAAAGCCGCAAGACATTGCGCGCCCCGGGCGGGCGCGGCCTGGCCGGCATCGAAGGCAGGCTGAACGACTGCCAGACGAACGCGATCACCGCAACCGGCACCAGGCAGAAGAACGCGCCGCGCCAGCCGATGATCGACGCGAGGTAGCTGCCCAGCGGGGCCGCCACGACCGTGGCCAGCGCGTTGCCGCCGTTGAAGATCGCCAGCGCGCGAGGCACCTTCGAAGGCGGTACAAGCTGCATGGCCGTGGCCGCCGACATCGACCAGAACCCGCCGACGACCACGCCGATCAGCGCCCTGCCCGCCATGTACGCCAGGTAGTCGGGTGCGAGCGCGACGATGGCGCCGGAGAGACACATCATCGCCGTCAGCACCAGCAACAGCGTCTTGCGATCGATCCTCACGGCGATGGCCGGGATGCACAGGCTCGTGAGCACCGCGAAGGCGCCGGAGATGGCGATGCCCTGCCCCGCCATGCCTTCAGTGACGTGCAGGTCGGCCGCCAGCGGGCTCAGCAGACTGACGGGCATGAACTCCGAAGCGATGAGCGCGAAGACGCACAGCGTCATCGCGAACACGCCGCCCCAGTGTGCGGGCTGCGCCTGCCCTGCGCGTTCGGAGGAGGCGTTGCCCGTGGGCGCGCCGATGGCCTGCGTTGTCATCAGGCGCTCGCCGGGCCCAGATGCCTGACGAAGAACGACGTCAGCTTGTCGAACGGAATCAGGGTCACGCGGTCGTACAGATCGACGTGGCCGGCTCCAGGAACGATGTGCAGTTCCTTGGGTTCGGCGGCCCGCGTGTAGGCGTCTTCGCTGAACTCCTTCGAATGCGCCTGGTCGCCTGTGATGAACAGCATGGGCCGCGGCGAGATCGTCTCGATGTCGTTGAACGGGTAGAAGTTCATGAACTTGACGTTGCTGCTCAAGGTCGGGTGCGTCGTGGTTTTCGGCGATGCGTCTGCGGGCGTGTATTCGCCGCGCGGCGTGCGATAGAAGTCGTAGAACTCGCGCTGGATGGGGTGCGTTTCTGCGGTCAATACATGCTCGGTGCCGCCGGTGTACTTGAGCGCCGCGCCGGCATATTCCGCTGTGCGCTGCTCGATAGCGACTGCGATGAGCTGCTGGCGCTGTTCCGGCGTCTGCGAGTGATTGAGCCCATTGCGGTTGACGGCGCCCATGTCGTACATGCTGACCGTGGCGATGGCTTTCATGCGCGGATCGATCTTCGCCGCGCTGATCACGAAGCTGCCACTGCCACAGATGCCGATGGCCCCGATCTGCTGCTTGTCGACGAACGCCTGGCTGCCCAGAAAATCGACCCCGGCGCTGAAGGTCTCGGCGTACATGTCCGGCGAGACAGCGTTGCGCGGCTGGCCCGCGCTGCCGCCCCAGAACGCGAGATCGACGGACAGGGTCACGAAGCCCTGCTCGGCCATCTTGGTGGCATACAGGTTCGCGCTCTGCTCTTTCACCGCGCCCATGGGGTGACCCACGACGATGGCGGGGCTGCGCTTTTTCCGGTCCAGCGCCTTGGGAACGAAGAGGTTGCCCGCGACGGTCATCTGGTATTGGTTCTTGAAGCTGACCTTCTGCACCGTGACCTTGTCGCTCGTGTAGAAATTGTCGGCCCCATCGGGCAGGCTCGAGCGCTTGCCTGGCGCCGCCGCCAATGCCGCGCCGGCCGTCGTTGTCGACAGCACGCCGACGGCAGCCACGCCGGTGCCGGCCATCTTCAGGAATTCGCGGCGATCGGAAGCGTTGCCGGTGGGGTCCACGGCTGCGGCGAAGGTGGTGTCTGTGCTTGTCTTCATGGTCGAAGAAGTTTGCCGAGCGGGGCGCGCGTTGACTAGGTAATGAATGCTTAATACATTTATTACCCTGGCTAATCAGTTCAGGCGAAGCCGCAAGCCCACACTCAAGCTCACATGCCACGACGCAATCTCAACGACCTTCTGGCCTTCGTCACCGTGGCGCGCGAAGGTAGCTTCACCAAGGCCGCCGGCACGCTAGGCGTGACGCAGTCGGCGCTCAGCCAGGCGATTCGCGGGCTGGAAGAAAGGCTGAAGATCCGCCTGTTGACCCGCACCACGCGCAGCGTTGCGCCGACGTCGGCCGGCGAGCGGCTCATGAAGGCCATCGGCCACAGATTCGACGAAATCGAGGCGGAGCTGGAAGCGCTGACCGAACTGCGCGACAAGCCCGCAGGCACCGTGCGCATCACCTGCGGCGACCATGTGCTGCACACCGTTCTGCTCCCCAAGCTCACGCCGCTCCTGCGCGAGTACCCGGACATCAAGCTGGAGTTCGACGTGAACTACGGTTTTCGCGACATCGTGGCCGACCGCTTCGATGCCGGCGTGCGGATGGGAAACACCATCGACAACGACATGATTGCCGTGCCCATCGGTCCGCCGCTGCAAATGGCGGTGGTGGCCTCGCCCGGCTACTTTGCGGCCCACCCTGCTCCCAAGGCGCCCGCCGATCTCACCGCGCACCGGTGCATCAACCAGCGCATGCCGACGTCAGGCGGGCTGTACGTGTGGGACTTCGCCAAGCGAGGCCGCAAGGTGAACGTCCGCGTGGACGGACCTCTGATCTTCAACACCTCGCAGCCCCAGGTCGACGCCGCGCTGGCCGGGTTGGGTATTTCACTGCTGCCGGAAGACGAGCTGATGCCGCACATCGAGGCGGGTCGGCTGGTGCGCGTACTGCAGGACTGGTGCCCGAAGTTTTCCGGCTACCACCTGTATTACCCGAGCAAACGACAACCCTCGCCAGCCTTCTCGCTGGTGGTGAAGGCGCTGCGCTTCAGCAGGTAACTGCAGCAGCATTCAGGCGCTCGAGGAAGAGCTTGCCGAGCCGTTGTTCGACCGCGCGGGCCACCACAGTGAGATCACCAACTTCGACCGCGAGATCGTGGGGCGCGCGGCAGTTGCTGATCGATGCTGACGAGCTGGTCGCGTGCGGACAGCGCACCGCCGGCGGCCACGCCGCATCGGCATCGAAGTGGCCGGACGGACTCAACTGCCATTCATACGCTGGAACAGCGCCTCGCCATGCTGGCGCGTACCGATCGCCTGCCCGATCAGCACTTCGTCGCGGCCCTCGTCGAGGAGCGTCAACGCTTCGATTGCGAACGCTTCCGGACTCATCATTCCGGCGCTCTTCGTGCCGTCGCTGCGGGCGTCGCCGCCCAGGGCGGTGTCGACGATGGGAGGCGCCAACTCCACCACCTTGACCGCGGTGTGGCGAAGTTGATGCCGCAAACTGAGAGTGAACGAGTGAAGCGCAGCCTTGGTGGCGCAGTACACGGGAACATCGGCCATCGGCGCAAAAGCCAGTCCGGACGTGACGTTGACGATGACGGCCCGCTCCTGCCCGCGCAGCAGTGGCAGGAGCTCACCGATGAGCTGCACCGGCGCAGTGAAGTTGATCGCAACCTCCTGCTCCAGGTCGTCCAGCGCGTGATCCCCGGTGAAGCTGCGGCGCGATTGCACGCCGGCATTGTTGAAGACGACGCTGAGGTCCGGGTGCTCGGCAACAATCCAATCGACCAGCGCCCTTCTGCTTTCGGTGTTGGTGATGTCGCAGATCCGCGTGATCAACGCCGGCTCGATCGCTTGCGCGCGAGCCAGTGCTTCTGCGCCCCGGCTACAGACGATGACGCGATTGCCACGCTGAAGAAGTTGTTGCGCAAGCGCAAATCCGATGCCGCTGGAGCCCCCGGTAACGAGGATCGTGCTGTCGCGCAATGTCATGCTCTGGTCCTTTGAAGCGGGAACGCCGGGTCCATCGCCCTCGATGGCTCCCTGACTGTCGTTCTGATACGATCAAATGATGCCAATATGACATCATGTTGTCAATATGGATTTATAGAGACCTATGGCAAAAGCAAAGCGAACCCCCTCCGGCGAAGCGATGAGCAGCTTGATGCTCGAGCTGTTCAGGCTCAACAGCCGCCTACTGACAGCCGGCGACCGGCTTGTCGCGCCGCTCGGACTGACGAGCGCCCGCTGGCAGATCCTCGGCACCATCTTCAAGGGCGAACACCCGCAACCGGTGGCGTGGCTCGCCCGCAACCTGGGCGCCAATCGGCAAAACGTGCAGCGGATCGTCAACGACCTCGAGAAGGAAGAGCTAGTCGCATTCGAGGCCAATCCTCACCACCGGCGGGCGCAGCTCGTGATCCTGACCGACAAGGGAAGGCAGGTCTACGCTGACGCGATGGCATTGCAGGCCCCATGGATCAACAGCCTCTCGGACGGGATTGCCGTGAACGACATCAAGACGATGCAAACGATCATGGCGTCGCTGCGACAGAAGCTGGAGCAAGACACGGAGGAGGACGAGCCAAGCTGACCGTGGTCACCGGATTGATCGGGACATCGCGGGGTTCGGCCATGTGTGGACTCCTTCCAATCGCTTCAACCCGCGGGCTGCGTCGCCAGATGCAGCGCCAGCGCCTCGCGCGCACGCCGGGCGCTGTCGGCATCCACGCGATCGGCCAGCAGTTGCCCGAGTTGCTGCAGTTGCCGCGCCGACAGGCCGACGTTCATGCTGATGCGGATGTGCGCCTGCAACTGCGACTCGACGCCCGCGAGCGCGGCCAGCATGCTGACCGTGGCGACCTCGCGGCTTTGCCAGTCGAGGTTGTCGCGCTCGAAGATGTCGCCGAACAGATGGGTGCGAAGGTATTCGTTCGCCACGGGCGCGAAGTCGAACAGCGGCCCTTGCACCGGCGCACCCGATAGCTTGGTCTGGTTGGCGGTTCCTGCGGCCAGCAAGGCATCGCCCTTCGGAATCGGACGGCTGGGTGCGCGGCCCGGCACATCCTTCACGCCGCGCTGCTTACGCGCCTCCACGACTTTCATCAGTTCCGCGAGCGCATTGAGGCTGCGCGGAAAGCCGGCATAGGCGTAGAGCTGCACCAGCACTTCTCTGGCATCGCTGACGGTGAGGCCGGTGTCCAGCCCCTGGTTCAGTGCGGCGTTCAATTTGGAAATGTCGCCGGCGGCTGCGAAGGCCGCAATCGGCACGATGGCCTGCTGCGCGGCCGACAAGGTTTCAGAGGGGGATGTATTTGTCATGCGGGTCGATTCCTGGTTTTGGGATGCACGGCCGACGGAAGCCGCCAGCCCCAAGGCCATGGCGGCGGCCATGGCAGCCGCGGTGCGGCGCTTAACGTGGGTTGTATTGCTCATCGCCTACTTTCTCCATCCACTCGACGTTCTTTCCTTCCACGGTGCCGGTCACGGCCAGGTGGCTCATCGCGGTGGTCGGCGCCGCCTTCACGGCGTGCGACCGCGTCAGCCCGAAACCTGGTTGCAACTCTTCGATTGCCGCTCTTGCGCCAGCAAGGTCGCCCTGCGCTCCGATTCGTTCATGTGGCTCGATGCATCGATGTAGCGAGCGGCAATGGCAAAAGGTATGACGACCTTCCAGGAGTTGCTCTTGGCCTGCGCCGAACGCTCCTGCGTCACCTGCTCTTGCGCCAGCTGGTCTGCGATGGCCCGGCAATCGAGCGAGGAAAACTGCGATTCCGGCATGCCGCTTTTGGGAATGTTCGTGCAACCCGTCACGAGCAGGACAAGCGGGAACGACAGCAACAACGCATATCTTTTATTGATCATTTATTTCTCTTTGAAGTGGAGGACGCCTCGGCTTGGAACGGCATCGTTTTCCAGTTACGCGGTGCACAGGTTCGGCACGGCGACCTTCTGAAAAAGATGAGGCCGGGCGACCATCGACGCCGGATGCGCCTTGGCCTTCTCCCGGAAGCCGGGATGCTTGAAGGCCGCGCGCCATGCCACCGCGGATTCGAAGACGGCATAGTTGAGATAAGTTGGGCTGTCTCCCAGAGCGCGATGAAGCTGTGTCGAGATAAAGCCGGGCTGGCTCTTCATGAAGGCGGCATCGCCGGCCCATGCCTCCAGGAACGCCGCTTCGTCTTCGGGCGCCATGGTGCAGAGATTGACCAGCACGATGGGGGCCGCATCGATGTCCATCTGGCGACTAACCGGGAATGACGGGTCGAGCGGCTCGATGTCGGGCATGTTTTCAGTTCCTTGGAAAAATCAGAGTTCTGTCGAACAGCCGGGTCGGCGGGGCAACATGTCTCCCCGGCACCAACTCCTGGTGTCGATGAGGAAGCCTGATTTGGACATGCGCTCGTGCCAGTTTCTGGCACCAGCTCAGAACTCCTGCCGTGTCGGTCGGAACAGGATTTCGTTGATGTCGACGTCTTCAGGCTGGCTCATGGCGAAAAGCATGCAGCGCGCAAAGCTGCTCGCGGGAATCGCGTTGCGCTCGTAGAACGCCTGCATCGCCTGTGTCATGCCTTCGGCCTTGGTGGAAGCGGGCAACTCGGTGTCCACCGCGCCGGGCGAGAGGATGGTGGAGCGGATGTTGTACGGCTTGAGTTCCTTGCGCACGCCTTCGGAGATGGCACGCACCGCAAACTTGCTCGCGCTGTAGACGGCGCCGCCTGCGCTCACGATGTGGCCAGCCACCGACGAGACGTTGATGATCTGCCCGCCCTTTTGCGCCTTCATGGGAGGCAGCGCTGCAGCGATGCCATGAAGCACGCCCTTGATGTTCACATCAATGGTCTGGCTCCACTCGTCCACGCGCAGCATCTCCAGCGGCGAGAGCGGCATCACCCCGGCGTTGTTGAGCATCACGTCGATCCGGCCGTGGGATTCGATGGCACGGGCGACCAGCGCCTGGACCTGATCGAGGTGCACGACGTCAGTCTGCACGATGCTCTCGGCACCGAGGCCAAGTTCTTCTGCCAGGGCCTGCAGGCGATCGAGCCGCCGTGCGCCCAAGACAACCTTGGCGCCAGCCCGTACGAGATGGCGTGCCGTTTCCGCGCCCAGGCCGCTGCTGCCGCCGGTGATGACGACCACCTTGTTTTCGATTCCTTGGGTCATGTATTTCTCACTTGAAGTTGGGGTCACAGGCCCAGCAGGCGCTCGGCATTGCCGTGGGCAATGAGGGTCTTGTCCGCGTCGCTCACCGGCAGGCGCTCGATGAAGGCCCGTGCGCCGTCCAGGCTCTGGTAGGGGTAGTCGATCGAATACAGGATGCGCTCGGCACCCATCAGCGCATGGATGAACTGGAAGTGCGGCAGCGTGAGCATGCCGCTGGGCGAGACGTACACATGCTCGCGATAGGTCTGCACGATGGGACGCCGCAGGCCCGAGGCTTCCTGCGGGATGGCGTCTTCCAGCCGTTGAAGGAAGAACGGGACCATCTCGCCCCAGTGGCCGCTGATGACCTGCAACCCGGGGTGCCGGTCGAAGGCGCCTGCGAGCAGCATGCGCACGACCTGGATGCCCGATTCGTTGTGCCAGCCCCAGGCGAACATGGCCAGGCGCGCGCTGAGCTCGTGCTCGAAGCCGCCGTAGTACGGCGCCTGCACGGCGGGCAGCGGCAGACCGGGGTGCACGTACAGAGGCACTTTCAATTCGCTGAAGGCCGCAAGGATCGGCTCGTAACGCGCGTCGTCCAGGAACGTGTCTCCGGGGCGGCCGTTGATGAGCGCGCCCTTGAGTCCGAGCTCTTTCACCGCCCGCTCCAGTTCGCGCGCAGCTGCCTCGGGCGCTTGCCAGGGCAGCGTGGCAAAACCCGCGAAGCGCGCGGGATGCGCCTGTGCCGTTTCGGCCAGCTTGTCGTTGGCCGCGCGGTTCAGCTCGACAGCCTCTGCGGCAGGCAGCATTTGGGGGAACCCGCCATAGGAGAGCACCTGCATGTCGATGCCGGCGGCGTCCATGTCGGCCAGGCGCGCAGCGCCCATCTCCAGCGCTTTGCGAGCGGACTCGCTGGGCGCAATGACATGCGGGCGGCTCGGATCGGCCACGTTCTGGCCATCCACCACGCGGCTGCCCCAGTCGGCAAAGTAAGGCGCCTCGGCGCGCACCAAAGCTTGGGTGGCCCCACCGATGGCACGGTCGAGCACGTGCTCTTCGACACAGATCAGTTTCACGCTATCCCCTTGAAAGCTTCAGGGGGCTTATGCCAACAGGGCGTCGCGCAGCGCGATGCCCAGGCTCGCGGCGGACTGCGGGTTCTGGCCAGTAATGAGCCGTCCGTCGACGACCACGTTGTCGGCCCAGTTGGCAGCGTTCTGATGCTGCGCGCCGCGTTCGTTGAGCGTGGACGCAAGCAGGAAGGGCACGACGTGGGTGGACTCCACCTCCTCTTCCTCGCCGTTGGTAAAGGCGGCCGCCCGCTTGCCAGCCACCAGCAGGCTGCCGTCGGCGCGGCGCGCGTTGACCAGGGCCGCCGGGCCGTGGCACACGGCCGAGACGATGCCACCGGCCGCATCGATCTCGCGGATGGCCTTCTGCGCGGCCGCGTTGTCAGGGAAGTCCCACATCGTGCCGTGGCCGCCCGCAAAGAAGATGGCCGAGTAGCGCGAGGGGTCCACGTCGTCGATGCACAGCGTGTGGGAGATGGCATGGCGGAAATCGGCATCGGCCCAGTAGCGGGCAATGACCGGGTCTTTCATGTCCTCCAGCCCATCCAGCGGCGCATCACCACCCAGGATGGAGGCGAACTCCACCTGGATGCCGGCTGCCTGCAGCTTTTCCAGCGGATGAGTGACTTCGGCCAGGTTGTAGCCGGTGGGAATGCCCGTTGCGCCCTTCACAGCGTTGCTGCTGACGACGAAGAGGATGGGCTTGAGTTCGGAAGCTTGCTTGGTCATGGTCGTACGTTCCTGTGTTCGGCGCGCCTCAGGCGTTGCCGGGTGCGAAAAGCGATTCCCAGTTCAGGAAGGGGCCGAGCGGGATGACGTCCCAATCAAGGAGACCGGCCTTGGCGAGCGGAAATTCGCGCAGCGCCTTCAGGGCGGCATCGGCCGATTCGCACTCGGCAATGATGGCTACGCCGGGGCGGTCCTGGCGAAAGTAGATGTCGCGCACGACGCCGCCCTTGTAGAGCTGCCAGGCGTGGCGGGCCTCATCCTGCATGTGCGGCTGGTACTTTTCCAGGGTGGCGCCAGGCGCGGGAATGTCGAGGCAAAGAAATTTCATGAAGTGGCTCCTTGGTAAAAAAAGCATCAAGCGGGTTGAAATCGGCGAACGGTCTCGGCCACGCGCCTGCCCAGGTGGGCGGCGGTTTCCAAGTCGCTCGTGATGGGGGCGTCGTCCGGTCCCTGGTCGCCGTTGGACTGCGCCATCGCGCCCAGCCAGCTGCCCAGGCGATTGAGGTCATGCACGCTGCCGCGGCTGCTGTCGTTGCCCGGCTTCAAGTCGAGGCCCACCCACAACATGCCGTGCTGCGCCGCAAACAGCGCCATCGAGATCAGCGAGTGCAGCTTGTCGCCGTTTTGCGCACCCGAATTCGTGAAGCCGGCGGCCACCTTGTTGCGCCACTTCATGTCGTTCCAGACGGGCTTGGTCGAGGCCTCGCAGAACTGCTTGAAGCGCGCGCTCGGCGAGCCGTTGTAGGTGGGCGAACCGAAGACGATGGCGTCGCTCGCCTCGAGCACGTCCCAGGGGATGGCGCCTTCGGAAACGGCGATCAGCTGCACCTGCGCGCCGGCCACCCCGCGCGCGCCTTCGGCCACGCTCTGGGCCTGCCTGGCTGTGTGGCCCCAGCCGCTGTCATGGACGATTGAAATCAGCATTGGGTCTTTTCCATTTCAAGATTCCTACGCCGTAGGGTGAGGGGAAGGTCAAGGACGATCGAGTTGCGAAGCTCGCTTTGTCGCCTTGAATTCTCTGTTTTAGAGAAAATTAGATGCTAAGGTAGAAAAATACTATCCAATGTAGAAAAGCATTCCCCTGCGAGAAAGTTCGAATTCACCAATGGACTTGGTAAACGCGCCTGAGCCGCACAACTAAGCGTTGTCAGGCTGGTTGCAGGGAAGCCCTTCTCGCCATTCCTTGACAAGCTGCCGGCGCGCACGCGGATAGCGTTCGTCCAGAAAATCGACCGTCACAATGCGGTCTGTGCGGATACGGCAAAAGTCGCCGCTCGACTCGCACCATGCGGCGATCAACCGCTGCGATTCGACGAAGCCGAGCATGATCGGCCAGATGGTCCGCTGCGAAATGGCCCCGCTGTCGTCCGCGTACCCGACGTGCATCTTTCGCTGCTCGCGCATGGCCCGCCGTACCTGCGCCAGATCGAAGACCGATGTGTCCTTCCTTTTGCGAAAGATGTAGAGCGCGTTGTCGTCCAACTCCGCCCTCATCTCGGCCGGAAGCACGCCATTGATTTTTGCAAGCGCGTTCTGCACGGCCAGCGCCAACGCTTCGTCGGCGTGGCGGCTGACCCATTGCGCACCGACCACGAGCGCCTGGACCTCCTCCTCCGTGAAAGACAACGGCGGCAGAAGGAAGTCCGGCCGGAGGATGTAGCCGACGCCAGCCTCGCCCTCGATGTGCGCCCCGATGGACTGCAGCGTCGCGATATCGCGGCGGATGGTCCGCAGCGATACGCCCGTCTCGCGGGCCAGTATTTCGCCCGACACGGTTCCGCGATGCCGGCGAAGCACCTGCATGAGGTCGAACAAGCGGTGGCTTCGCGACATGTCAGGCCATCGCCACGAGGCCCTTGCCGCCGAGCTTGCGGCCCGCTTCGAGCGCGGTGACGAGGCCAATCGCCTCGTCAAGGGGAACGATCTCGGCGATCGGCATCCGGAACTTGCCGTCCTCCGCCGCGCGGGCGAGGCTGTCGAGAATGTCGGGTCGCGGCGTGCAGACGATCGGCTTGAGGCGTCGGTTGAAGATCGAACGAACGAACTTGCCCGGCGTGGGATCGAGGTCCAGGAACACGCCGTCCTCGCGCAGCAGGCCCAAGCCCTGGGCGGTCGTCATCGTGGCGGCCGTGTCGTAGACGACGTCGAAACGCTCGTGCAGCTTGGACAGGTCCGTTGTCCGATAGTCGAAGACGTTCTGGAGACCGAGGGCCTGTGCCCGCGCCATGGCTCCCGCGCTGCAGCTGCCCGAGACAATGGCCCCGTGCATTCGCGCAATCTGGACAGCCGCTTCGCCGACGGCCCCGGTGCAGCCGTTGATGAAGACATGCTGGCCGGCTGTCAGCTTGGCCTTGTCGACCAGCCCGTTCCACGCCGTGACGCCGGGGGTTCCAAGGCAGGCCGTATCCTCGAAGGAGATGTTGTCGGGCTTCCTTGCCAAGGCGGTTTCGTTCGCAATCACGGCTTCTCCCAACGCGCCGCTTTCCTTGAAGCGCGCAAGCCCGAAGACGGCATCGCCAGGGGCAAAGCGTGTCACGCCAGGACCGACGGAGATGACCGTGCCGGCGAAGTCGAACCCCATGGCACGGGGAAACGCCCTGCCCGTCACGATCTTCATCTGGCCGTTGCGCAGCTTCCAGTCGATGGGGTTGATGGCTGCGAACTTGACCTTCACGGCCACCTGTCCCTGGCCGGGCGCCGCCAACTCGAACTCGTCGAGCCGCATCAACTCCGGACCACCGTACATGCTGTACTGAATGCGTTTCATGGCCGGCTGCTCCTCGCGAATGATTCAGCGAAGCCCCGGATCACCGCGCGCGCAATCTCCGGTGTGGCGCTAGTGGTTTGAGTCACGATGTTTCCTTGTGTTGCCTGAGAAATTTCAGTCTAGGCAGCGCTGGTGCCAGGTTTTGGCGCCAGTCTTTTCGTGGCGCGCGCTCTCAAACCGATCCTTGTTGCCCCGCATTCCCACGGGAGCTTTCGGCAGGCATACTAAGTAGAAAAATACTATCCAATGTAGAAGCGTATTCCCATGCCAGATGATCTGAATTCCCCAATGTATTTGGCAAAGGCGCCGCCGGAACGCCAGGAGCGGCTCGACGGCGTGACCTTGTTCGTGGACGTCGTGCGCCTCGGAGGCTTCACCCGTGCAGCCGAGCACCTGAGCCTCACCCGCTCGGCCGTGGGCAAGGCGATCGCGCGGCTGGAGGCTCGCCTGGACGTGCGCTTGTTTCACCGCACGACGCGCGTGCAAAGCCTCACCGAGGACGGCCAGATCTATTACGAACACTGCCTGCGCGCGCTCGCGGAGCTGCAGGCTGCAGAGGCGCAGATGGAGTCCGGCCGGCACCAGGTGGCGGGCCGTTTGCGCGTCTCCATGCCGGTCTTGTTCGGCCGCCATTGCATCGCGCCGATCCTGCTCGAACTCGCTCGCGAGCATCCATCGCTCGAGTTGCTCTTGAGCTTCAGCGACCGACCTGTCGATGTGCTGGCCGAAGGCTTCGATCTCGCCGTTCGCAGCGGCTTCCTCGGCCATGAAAGCGAAGGCCTGCGCGCACGCAAGCTGGTGGTGCAGCGCAAGCGCGTGTGCGCCTCCCCCGACTACCTGGCCGCGCACGGGCGACCGCAGAACACGGGCGAGCTGGCCTCGCACAGCATCCTCATTTACCGGCGTGCCGACCGCATCAACACGTGGCAGTTGCCAGATGCGACGGGACGAATCACGGAGATGCCGCTCAACTCACGCCTGCAGCTGGACGATCTGGAGGCCATCGCAGACGCAGCGACGGCCGGCCTCGGCCTCGCGTGGTTGCCCGAATGGCTGGTGAAGGAACGGCTGCGCACGGGGGCGCTGGTCAGCGTGCTGGACGACCAGCCCGGCGCCACGATGGATTGCTACGCCCTCTGGCCCGCTGCGCCGCACATGCCGCTGCGCCTCCGGCTGGCGGTGGATGCGCTGGTGGAACAGCTGCCCAAGGTATTGGGTGTGCCGGCCGAGAGAGGCTAACGAGCCGCGTCGGCTCGGGCTTTCTGCCGCAGATCCTGGACGTCACGCTTCGGCGGCGCGCCGAACAGGCGGCCGTATTCGCGGCTGAACTGCGACGGGCTCTCATATCCCACCTGGAACGATGCGCTGGAAGCATCGATACCTTCTGCCAGCATCAGCTTGCGCGCTTCGTTTAGGCGCAGCCATTTCTGGAACTGCAGCGGACTCATGGCCGTCAGGGCACGGAAATACCGATGGAACCGCGACGGGCTCATCTGCACATGGGCGGCAAGCACCTCGATCCGCAATGGCTGCGCGAAATTCTGCTTCAGCCATTCGATGGCGCGCCCAATACGCTGGTTGTGGCTCCCCACCGACGCCATCTGCCACAGCTGCGCGCCCTGCTCGCTCATCAGCAGGCGATAGAAGATTTCCTTGCACATCAGCGGCGCAAGCACCGGAATGGCCGCCGGGTCGTCCAGCAGTTCCACGAGCCGCAGGAAGAGTTCGAGAAATTTCTCCGTCGTCTCGCCAAGGAGCAGGCCCGGCATCAGACTCGCCTGCCCCGCCAACGCCGGAGGTTCGGCTTGAATGACGAGCTCCGCGATGCTGCGTACATCCAGTTCCAGCACCAGGCTCAGGTACGGCCGGTCGGGATGCGCCTCAACGGCCTGCAACACAACCGGCAGGTTGAGCGCTGCAAGGAGAAAACGGCCACTGTGGTAGCTGTAGGCACGGCCTCCAAGCAACGCGTGCTTGGCGCCCTGAACCGTCAGCGCAATGCTGGGCCCCACCATGCAGTTCATCGGCTCAGTCGGCTCGTCGTGGCGATAGAGCGTCAGTCCCGGAACGGCAGTGGCGACTTGCTCGACGCCGTCCGTCCAGCGGGCGATGCGGTGTGCCAGCGCGGCTCGCAGGGCTTCGAACGTATCCGGCTGCACGCCGGAACTGGGCCGCTCTTGCTTCACTTCTTTTCTCCACGGCTAATAGCGCATGGTAGGGCGTACTTGCCGGTCGGTTGTCCATTACCTGCGGCAGCGGTCGGATCAGGCAAGAACTTGCGCGGATCTGTCTATCGAGGCTGTCGTGTTTGCGCCAAGAATGACGCATGCCATTTCCGACCATTCGCGCGCCCAGGCATTTCTGGAAGCTCGCACTCTTCGGCACGTCGCTGCTGACGCTGGCGCTGAGCGAGACTGCGCTCGCCCAACCGGCCTCGACACCGCTCGTGCGATTTGCAGAACTCGATGTCGACAAGACCCGATTCGACGGCTTTCGCAAGGCCGCGCGCGAAAACGCCGAGGCCAGCATGCTGGAGCCGGGAGTCCTCGCCTTCCATGCCGCGGCGGAAAAAGACAACCCCGGCCGCGTCCGCGTGTTGGAGATGTATGTCGACGCGCAGGCCTACAGGG